>JALZCA010000035.1 GCA_030863285.1 Actinomycetota bacterium
CGCTTCGGTCGCGCTGGGGCTCGCGTACCTCGTTTTCCTCGGCCATCGCACCGACTACCTCGGTCATTTCCTCGCAGGTCTGGGGGCGACGCTGCTGCTGACGTGTGCCCTCGTGAAAGTCCGCAAGAAACGGGTCGGTTGGGATGGCGTCGTCCTCGGCCTGGTCGCCGTGGGGGCCGGGTTCGTGACGGAATCATCGATCTTTCGCTTCGCGTTCTTCGACCCCGTCGACTTCTGCAATCAGAGCCTGGGGGCCGTGATGGCGTGCGCGTGCGTCGTAGACGAGCGCCTCCCGAGCGGCCTCCTCGTGCAGCTCTCGGCCGCCGGAGGGGTGCTCTTGATAGGAGGCTTCGTCTTTGCTTTCGCGTAAAGCGACACTCGCACTCGCCGCCATCTCGCTCTGTCTCGTAAACCTTGCGGTGACCCTCGTTCGATCCACGATCCCGATCTCGATCGAGGGGACGATCGAACGCATCGAGTTCCTCAGCGAGGAGAACCCGGGCATCGACGACATCTACGTTCTCCACGTCGACGGCGCCGAGATCCACGTCGATCGCGAGGTCGCGCGTCGACTCGTCTCCAACGTTCACGTCTCCAAAGACGCGTGGTCGACGGAGATGACGGTCGGCCGATATGAAGCCGCTCGGACGGTGGATCTGGCCCCGTCGGAAGACTTCGCCGGCATGACCCTGACGATGCCGATCGTCCTTGGCGTCCTGCTCATCGCGCTTTACGCGCGACGCGACGAGCCCGCTCCTACGCCTCAGGCTTGAGCGTCGGGAACAAGATGATCTCGCGCAACGACGACTCACCCAGCAGCAGCGTCAACAGCCGATCGACGCCGAGGCCGAAGCCCGCCGCGGGGGGCATCCCGTACGCGAGCGCCTCGAGGAAATCGGCGTCCGGGAGCGCGACCTCTTCGTCACCTTGCGCGCCGATAGCCGCTTGCTGCTCGAAGCGTCGGCGCTGCTCTTCGGGGTCGTTGAGCTCAGAGTAGATCGGTGCGATCTCAAGTCCGCCGATGACGAGGTCGCTGTGCTCCGTGAATCCCTCGAGCGTGCGGTGGTCCTTGGCGAGCGGCGAGACCTCTTTGGGGAATCCGGTGACGAACGTCGGCTGGACGAGGGCCTTTTCGGTCGTGGTCTCGAAGATCTCCGCAACGACCTTGCCGGCCGACCACGCGGGATCGACCCGCACCTCGAGCTCTCTTGCGGCGGTTTCTATGGCGTCCCAGTCCCGCGCATGCCAGGCCGGCTCGAGGTCGCGCTTGGTCACCTCTGAGATCGTTTCGAACATCGACGCCCGCCTGAACGGCTTCGCCAGGTCGATGTGTCCCCTGGGCGTTTCGATCTCGAGATCGCCGATGACGGCTTCGGCGATTGCCTTGACGAGGTCCTCGACGAGCGTCATGAAGTCGTTGAAGTCCGAGTACGCCTCGTACGCCTCGAGCATCGTGAACTCGGGATTGTGTCGCGCCGAGACCCCCTCGTTGCGAAAGCTGCGGTTGAGCTCGTAGACGCGCTCGACGCCGCCGATGAGCAGTCGTTTGAGGTAGAGCTCAGGAGCCACGCGCAAGTAGAGGTCGATGTCGAGAGCGTTGTGATGCGTGACGAAGGGCCGGGCTACGGCGCCGCTCGCGATCGGTTGGAGAAGCGGCGTTTCGACTTCGACAAAGCCACGCTCGTCGAAGAACGAGCGAATCGTCGCGTTCAAAGCGCTCCGGGCTTCGATGACGCGGCGGGGGGTCGGATTCTGGATGAGGTCTAGATAACGCTGGCGATACCGCACCTCCACGTCGCTCATCTCGTGCCACTTGTCCGGCATCGGGCGCAGGCAGGGGGCGAGCAGCGTGACCTCGGCGACGCGCAGCGAGAGCTCGCCTCGCCGGGTCTTCACGATCTCGCCCTCGGCCCCCACGATGTCGCCGACGCCGAGCGAGGTGAACGCGTCCATCCCGTCGTCACCCAGGACCCCGACCTGTGCGAAGAGCTGAAGCGTCCCGGTCGAATCCTGGAGGTCGGCGAACGCGACCTTCCCGTGCGCCCTGACGGTGCGCAAACGACCCGCCAATCGGAGCGTGGTGCCGGTGTCGGCACCGGCTTCGATGTCGTCGAAGCGTTGGCGGACGTCGGCAACCGTCGCAGTCCGCTCGTAGCGGTAGGGGTACTTGATTTCGGGCTCGGTCACTTAGTCGGCCTCCGCGTTGCGCTCGTAGATCAGCCTCAGACCGTTGAGCGTCAACAGAGGCTCGACCGTCTCGACGGTGCGACAGTGCTCGATGACGGTCGGGGCAAGCCCGCCGGTCGCGATGATGCGAGCCCGCCCCCCCAGTTCGGCAACCACCCGCTCGACGAGGCCGTCGACGAGCCCGGCCGTTCCGTAGACCGTCCCCGATTGCACGCTCGTGACCGTGGTCTTGCCGATGGCGGTCGGCGGGGCGATGAGCTGGACGCGCGAGATCTGCGCGGTCGATTGGAAGAGGGCGCTCGCTGCAGTGTCGATCCCCGGAGCGATCGCCCCTCCGAGGTACTCGCCGCGCGCCGAGACCGCATCGACGGTGATCGCGGTCCCGAAGTCGATGACGACGCTCGCCTCGCCCGGGAACATGTCGCGCGCAGCAACCGCATTCGCGATCCGGTCGGCTCCGACCTCTCGCGGGTTGTCGGTGTGAATGGCGAGGCCGGTCTTGATCCCCGGCTCGACGACGACCGGCGGGAACCCGAAGTAGCGCTCGGTCATGTCTCTGATCTCTTGAGTCGAACGCGGGACAACCGAGGCCACTACGACTCCGGTGATCTGCCGGGAGAACGAGAGATCGGCCAGCGAGAGGAACTCGCCGAAGAGAAGCGCCAACTCGTCCGCGGTGCGGCTCTGGTTGGTCGATGCTCTCCACTGATGGATGAGCTTGTCGTCGCGAAAGACACCGAGCTGCGTCTGGGTGTTCCCGACGTCGATTGCTAACAGCACGCTCGTGCCCCCGCACTCATGGCCTCGTACACGGTCACCGAGTATCGCCTTTTCGCCGGGAGGCCGCGGTCTCGAGAACGTTGTCGATAAGGCGGGTGGCGCCAACGCGTGCGGCAACGGCAAGCAGCAGAGGCCCTCCCGCCCATGGGGTGAAGTCATCCGGGTCGAGGGCGCGCGCGTAGTCGACTTCGACGCGCTCGGACGCCAGGACTTCACCCATGGCCGCTTCGATCGCCGCGGTGTCGTTGCCGGAACGCGCCACCTCGGCCCCCCGCTGGAGCGACGCGTGCAGGATCGTCGCCCGGACGCGATCGGCGGCCGAGAGATAGGCGTTACGGCTGCTCAGAGCCAGACCGTCGGCGTCGCGCACGATGGGACAGACCTCGATGCGAGTCGGCCACGACAGGTCTTGGACCATCCGCTTGATCACCGCCACCTGTTGCGCGTCCTTCTGCCCGAAGCACGCGACGTCCGGAGAGACGATGTTGAAGAGCTTCGCGACAACCGTGCAGACGCCGTCGAAGTGACCGGGACGGACCGCACCCTCGAGAATGGTTCCCAGACGCCCGGCGTGTACTCGTACGTCGGCGCCGGGAGGATACATCTCTTCGACCGACGGTAAGAAGACGACGTCGGCTTTTTCTTGTTCCGCGAGCTCGAGATCGCGCTGTTCATCGCGCGGGTAACGGGTGAGGTCCTCGTGGGGGCCGAACTGAAGAGGGTTGACGAAGATGCTCACGACGGTGACGCCCGATCCTGCACGCGCTGCGCGGATGAGCGAGAGGTGGCCCTCGTGCAGCGCGCCCATCGTCGGAACAAATCCCACTGTGTCGCGACCCCGAATCGGGGCGAGCGTCGTCCGGACGTCGTCGATCGTACGCACGACCTTCACCGCGACTTCACGTCCCGGGTCATGGTGTCGGCGACATCGGCATCGATCCGACCGGCGGCGCGCGCGGCGCCGACGATCATCGCCACGACGTTTGCGTAAGCGGTTACGAGGTCGTCGTCTGTCTCGACGAGCCGGTCGAGGTGGCGTCGGATGATGACGGACTCTCCACGCACGACGGGCCCGGTCAAGGTCGCCCCGCCTCCTCCGCCGTGGCGGGCATTCGCAATCGTCGCCGCGGCGATCGGGTCGAGCACGGCGTTCGGCTCGTCGACCTCGATCGAGCGCAGCAACGACTCTCCTATGGCCAGCAGCGCGGAGATCCCATTGGAGGCCATGACCGCGGCTGCGTGCCACACCGGGCGGTCCTCCTCGCGCACGCGCACCGGGTTGCCCTTCAGAGCGCGCCGGACGAACGCCTCGGCCCACTCGGCGTCATCTTCGTCGCAGGTGACACCCCAGGCCGACCCGGCGAGACGCGCGCGGCCCGCCTCGACGTCGGGAAATGCCTGGACCGGATGGAGCGCGCACGGGCGGCCCCCGAACGCTCTCGTCTTGTCGAGTGGGCTCGTTCCGACCGATCCCGAGAAGTGAGAGACGTAAGTCCCATTCCCTATATGCGGAGCGATTGCGTCCGCAACTTCTTCGAGCGCTGCGTCCACTACGCCGAGCAGAACGAGGTCTGCCGAAGGCAAGGTCACGCGGTAATCGAACTCCGCACACGACAGGAGCCGAGCCGCGGCGCGCTGTGACTCGGGGCTGCGCGAGGAAACACCGACGACGTCGATGCCGCTTTGCTGGAGGAAAAGCGCAACCGCCGTCCCGACCCGACCCGCGCCGACGAGGGCAACGCGCGAGGGGATAGTCGCTGTCATGCGGTCACGCTCCAGTCCATCCGAAAGGCCGCGCACGCAGCGCGGGGCCCGGGATCAGGTACCGGTCGAGGCGCCGATCATACGAGGATCGACGTGAGGTGAGGCTCGAAAATCTCTCAGATGCGCCGCACCTTGAGCGTGTACCTGCCCTCGTTGAACAAGTACGCGGCCACCTGGATGTAGTAGTTGCCGCCTTCTCTTGCCGTGAAGCGGAACTTCTCGTCGGCCGCGCGGGCGTCTTGGCGTTGCGTCCAACGCAGCAGCTTGCAGGGGCCGGGCCCGAAGAAGCACCCCTCTTCGAGCTGCCATATCTCTTTTGTTCCCGGCTTCCACGCAACCAGATCGAAGTCTTTGTTATTGGGGCCGTCGAGGACCACCTTGTAGGTCCTGCCTCTCTTGAACCATCGCTTGTAGACGTCGTTCGTATCAGCCGGCCAATTCACGCGACCGGAGTCCCTGCCCCGAAGACGACGAGCCCCGTCGATGTTGCCGTCCGTCTGCCGGGTCGCATTGGACGTGGCGGCGTCGAGAGCGTCGCGGACGTTTACGCGTCCGCTTGTCCGAGTGAACTTCCCGAGCGCCGCACCGCCCTCGAACGCCGGCATCTTCCTCAGCGACTTCGGCCGGTCGACCGAGTTCATCAGCGCGTTCTTCACCTGCATCGGCGAATAGGTCGGATTCTGCGACAGCACGAGACCCGCGGCCCCGGAGGTGAACGGTGTCGCCATAGACGTCCCGTTGAAGACCGCGAAGTTCTCGTTGGGGTTGGTGGGGATCGTGCTCATGATGTCGACACCCGGCGCCGCGAGGTCGACCGAATCGTGTCCCCAGCTTGTGAACTCACATCTCCATCGCGCCTGACGGGTGTCGCAGCCGGTGAAGTAGCCGTACTCGTCCTTGTGGTTGGAGGCGGCAACCGAAAGGATCTCCGGTACCGTGAAACTGGCGGGGTACTCGGGCGAGAACGCCCTCGAGCCATCGGGAAACGTGTAGTTCAGCGCGAGATCGTTATCGAGACTCGAGTTACCCGCCGCCGCCACGGTAAGGATTCCGGCATTGCCGGTCCTCACGAACGCCTTCCGTTCGAGGCCCGACCAAAGAAAACTGCTGAAGCTCGCGTTGACGATGTCGGCCCCCTCGCTGCGCGCGTAGGCCAATGCCTCGAGCTCCGCCTCGAGTGTCCCGGCCATGACGTCGGCGCCGGGCTCGTCGTCGACGTCCGTGGGGCGCATGAACTTCAGGACCATGATCCGACAACCCGGGCAGACACCCGCCACCCCCGCCGAGTTGTTCCTCTCGGCAGCTACCGTGCCCGCGACGTGCGTCCCATGCGCGCGCCCTGAGATCGGAGTGCCTTGCAGGAGCGTCTCGTCGTCCTCCGCGAAATCCCACCCGTGCACGTCGTCCGTATAGCCGTTCGCGTCGTCGTCGACTCCGTTGTCGACCTCGAGAGGGTTCATCCAGAGACTCGCATTGAGGTCGGGATGACCCACGTCGACCCCGCTGTCGAGGACCGCGATCACCGTCCCGGGATCGCCGGTCTGCTCGTCCCATGCTCCCGGTACGTCGCCATCCGCGTCACGTTTTCCCGACGCCGTATCCGGAGGTGGATCGCTGATCTCGTGTCGCTGTCCGGTGTTGTGGAACCCCCAGAGCTCGTCAAAGCGTGGGTCGTTCGGTATAGCGGTGGTCCTGATGATCTTGTTGGGCTCGGCGAAGGCCACGCGGGGGTTGCGACGGTACTCCGCAGCCGCCGAAGGAACCGACTGACCGGCAGGAAGATCGAGCACGGCGACGTCGAACTCGGGGATCCGGCTCTTGACCCGGGCGCCCTTCGCCGCCACGACACGCCTGGTCATTCCCCGGCCTACGTGGCTCTTGAAGCCGACGACTAGCTCGCCCTGGACCCACTCCGCCCGTGCGGCGCCCAACTCGTCGAGGTCGACCTTGTCGATCAGTCCCTGGCGCGGGGAGTCGGGGGCCGCGGAGACGGACGCCGCGGTCAGGTTCGCGAGAACGAGAAGAGCGCCCGCGACGGCGGACGCACCCGTTGTGCGAGATCGCACCCTCTAAAAAGCCTCTAGAAGTTCGACGTCGCCTTCGGCCTCATCGATCCAGTCGGCATAGCGACGGCCCCACGGGTCGCTCGCCTCGGGATCGATCTCCAACAGCGGAACGAGTACGAAACGCCGTTGCGTCATGCGTGGATGAGGGATTTCAAGATCGGCTTCGACGATCTTTTCGTCGCCGAAGGTGAGGATGTCGAGGTCCACGACGCGCGGCCCCCACCGCAGCTCGTTCGGCTCGCGACCAAGACGTTGCTCGATGGACTTGCACAGCTCGAGTAGTGGCCGAGGCTCGATGGAGACATCCGCGCGCGCAACGAGGTTGACGAAAGACCGCTGCGGCGGCCCCCCAACCGGAGCGGTCTCGTACAGACTCGAGACGGCGTCGAGATCGATCGATGGTGCGCTGCCCAGCTCCTCGACGGCGCGCCTGCAGAAGTCGCTCCGCTTGCCGACGTTGGAGCCGACCCCGATGTGGGCGATCGTCATGAGCGAGACCTTTCTATGCGCACCGCGATGTTTCGGACATTCTCCACCACCGGAGGCGTCTCCTTTGCAATTTGGACGCATACGGTTTGAACTCCTTCGACCGCCAGGACGCTGTCGGCCACCCGCTCGGCGAGATGCTCCAGCAGACTCACCTCCTGGTCGGCGACGAGTTCCGCGACGCGCGTCGTGAGCTCCGCGTAGTTGATCGTGTCGCCCAGATCGTCCGATCGCCCTGCGGCCCGGAGGTCGCTGCCGATATCGAGGTCGATCAGCACGGGCTGGACGTCCGCCCGTTCCTGGTCGCTTGCACCTATATGCGTCTCGACCCACAGTCCGTGGATCCTGATGAGATCCACGTCTACGCCATTTCGTCGGATCGAACTATGGCCTCCGCCATGCGCGCGGCCCGCACGTTCGCCTCGACGTCGTGAACTCGAACGATCGCCACGCCGTGAGCCACCACATAGGTGGTCGTAGCGAGCGTGGCTTCGAGGCGCTGGCCGTCATCGAGGTCCAGGAGGTGCCCCATGAACGACTTACGCGAGGCGCCAACCAGGACCGGGTAACCGAGCGCCACGAGCGAGCCAATGTCCCGCAACAGCAGCGCGCTCTGCTCGGCGCTCTTCGCGAATCCGATCCCGGGATCCAGAGCGATAGCGCTGCGGGGCACGCCGTTTGCCTCGAGCTCGTGCGCGCGGCCCTCGAGGAACCTCCTGATGTCTTGCACGACTGCGCTGTACCCGGTCAACGTCTTCATCGTCTCGGGCGTGCCTCTCGAGTGCATTACGACGATCGCCGCTCCGGTCTCGGCCGCAATCGCATCCATCGCGCGGTCCGACTCCTCCCCCGCGGTGTCGTTGATGATGTTCGCCCCCGCCTCGAGCGCGCGCCGCGCGACCGACGGCTTGCGCGTGTCTATGGAGACGAACTCGACACCGTGGTTGACGAGTCCCTCGATGACCGGAAGGACGCGGCGTAGCTCCTCGTCCTCCGGGATCGGAGTCGCTCCGGGACGAGTCGACTCGCCGCCGACGTCGACGATTGCCCCGCCCTGGTCGACCATCTCAAGGCCGTGCTTTATCGCCGCATCGGGATCGAGCCACAGCCCCCCGTCCGAAAACGAGTCCGGGGTGACGTTGAGTACGCCCATGATCGCGGCGCGCTCGAGCGAGAGAACCGACGACCCACAGCGAAGCTCCATCGCGGAAGTCTACGCAGCGCCGACTGCGAATCTGGTTGCGCATAGCGCTACAGGATTCACACTCGACGTGGCCGGCTCGGGCGTCAGGAAGAGCGATCCGCCTCCACGAGACCGACGAAGTTGCCGGCCGGGTCCTCGAAGTGCGCGAGGCGCGGCCCGCCGGGGACCTCCATCGGCGGGTTGATCGTCTTGCCGCCGAGCTCCTCGATCTTCTTCAACGCCGCGTCGATGTCGTCGACCTCGACGTACCACGTGAGGTGCTGGTTAGAACCCTCCGGCGGTGCTTGTCCGATCCCGCCCCCGATGCCTCCGCCCGTGTCGACCATCCCGTATCCCATCGGGTTGTCGGCGTCGATCTTCCACTGGAACGCATCGCCGTAGAACTTGATGAGAGCCGGACCGTCCGGTCCGATCGCCTCGAAGTGGGTGACTTGATTGGGCATGTCTTGCCTCCTTCTTCGCACTCTGGGTACTCCATCGCGACCCTAGCGCGCGGCGGGCCCGCGCGGGCGGTCCCGGATAGGAACACGACGGCGTCGTTCGGCCGGACTCGGACGACCGCGTCTGCAGATGTGCCTCAGAGCACACGACGTAAAAGGAATGGTTCGAGAGGTTAGCTGTGCGCGATGAGGTTCATGGCTTCCGCGCGCGTCGCCTCGTTCTCGCGGAAGATGCCTCTCACCGCCGAAGTAACCGTCTGGGCCCCCGGCTTCTGGACGCCGCGCATGCTCATGCAGAGGTGCTCGGCTTCGATCACCACGAGGACGCCGCGCGGCTCGAGCGCTTCCTCGATGGCGTCTGCTATCTGGGTCGTGAGGCGCTCCTGCACCTGAGGACGGCGAGCGAACACGTCCACTACGCGGGCGATCTTCGACAACCCCGTGATCTGGCCCTTGACGTTAGGGATGTAGGCGACGTGAGCCGTTCCGAGGAAGGGAATCAGATGGTGCTCGCACATCGAATAGAGCGGGACATCGCGCACCATGATCATCTCGTCGTGACACTCGTCGAAGACGACGTTCATCTCTTGCTTCGCGTCGGTTTGCATCCCGGCGAATATCTCGCTGAACATGCGCGCCACGCGTTCGGGGGTTCGAGCGAGGCCGTCCCGTTCGGGATCCTCGCCGATAGCTCGAAGGATCGTGCGAACGGCGTCGGCTATCGCGGCCTCGTCGACACGCCCGGGCGCGCGTAGCGAACGGACGTTGCGATCCTCCGGGGACTGCGACAAGGGTTCTAGATCTCGCCGAGGCGCGGCTTCGGAGCGGGCCGCGGGAGGCGCTTGCGCTTCGGCTCCTCGGTCGGACGCTCCTGCTCGTCGCGCGCCTCTCGCTTGAGGCGGTAACGCTCGACGGGGTTGTCGGGAGATTGCTTCGCGACCTCGGCGAAGATCTCCTGGACCTCTTCTTTGTCGATCGACTCCTTCTCGAGCAGCCGCTCGACCATGAGGTCGAGCTTGTCGCGGTACTTCGTGATGATCTCGCGCGCCTCGTCGTGCGCCTCGTCGATGAAGCGGTGCACCTCGGCGTCGATCTTCGAGGCGACGTCGTCGGAATAGTCCTGGATGTGCCCGAAGTCGCGTCCGAGGAACGGCTGCCCCTCGCTCTGGCCGAGCGCCAGCGGGCCGAGCTCGGACATGCCGAACTTGGTGACCATCTGCTTGGCGATGAGCGTCGCCTTCTCGATGTCGTTCTGCGCGCCGGTGGTCGGCTCGTTGAACACGATCTCCTCGGCGACGCGGCCCCCCATGATCATCGCCAGTTCGTCGATGAGCTCGGACCGGCTGACGAGGAACTTGTCCTCGGTCGGAAGCGTCAGCGTGTAGCCGAGTGCCTGGCCACGCGAGACGATCGACACCTTGTGGACGGGGTCGGCGTTCGGAAGCGCGTGGGACACGAGCGCGTGCCCGGCCTCGTGATACGCGATGACCTTCTTCTCTTTGTCCGAGATCAACCGGCTGCGACGCTGCGGTCCGGCGAGGACACGATCGATCGCCTCCTCGAGCTCGACCATGCTGATCTCGCTGCGGTTGAAACGCGCCGCGAGCAAGGCGGCCTCGTTGATGACGTTGGCGAGGTCGGCTCCGGTGAACCCGGGGGTGCGCCGGGCGAGGACCTCGACGTCGATGTCCTTCGCAAGTGGCTTGCCGCGGGTGTGGACCTTGAGGATGCCGGCGCGCCCGTTGAGGTCGGGGCGGTCGACCACGATCTGGCGGTCGAAGCGACCGGGACGCAGCAAGGCGGGGTCGAGGATGTCGGGCCGGTTGGTAGCCGCAATCAAGATGACGCCGCTCTTTACGTCAAAGCCGTCCATCTCGACGAGCAACTGGTTGAGCGTCTGCTCACGCTCGTCGTGACCGCCGCCGAGACCGGCGCCGCGGTGACGCCCGACGGCATCGATCTCGTCCATGAAGACGATCGACGGCGAGTTCGCCTTGGCTTGCTCGAAGAGATCGCGCACCCGGCTGGCGCCGACGCCGACGAACATCTCGACGAAGTCCGAGCCCGAGATCGAGAAGAAAGGAACGCCGGCCTCACCGGCGACCGCTCGGGCAAGCAGCGTCTTACCGGTCCCGGGGGGGCCGAACAACAGGACGCCCTTGGGGATCTTGGCTCCCATCGATTGGAACTTCTGGGGCGCGGCGAGATACTCCTTTATCTCTTGGAGCTCCTCGACGGCCTCGTCCAATCCGGCGACGTCGCTAAACGTGATCTTCGGCTGGTCCTTGGTCACGAGGCGCGCCTTGGCCTTGCCGAACGACATCACGCGGTTGCCGCCTCCCTGCATCTGCTGCATGAGGAAGAAGAAGAACCCGACTATGAGAAGGATGGGGAGGAACTGGAACAGCACCGAGAGCCATACCGATCCGGCCTGAGGATCCGCGGTGACCTCGATCCCCTCCTCGGCGCGCGCGATCTCCCAGAAGTCGTCGATCGTGTCCTTCGGCAAGAAGACCTCGAAGGGCTCGCCGTTGATCTCGCCGACCGCCTTCTCGTCCTTGGTCAAGAACTCGACCTTGTCGACCTCGCCGTCGGCGAGCGCGGTGTTGAACTGGGTGACCGTCAGCTCCTGCGGGCTATCGGCGTTCGCCCTGTAGAGGTTGAAGACCCAGACAACAGCAATGATGAGGACGAGATAGAAGATGGCGGAGCGAAAGACCCTGTTCATCGCGCAAAAGCGTAGCAGCCTGGCACGGTTAAAAAACCCCCTGATTGGGTGGTGTCAGGAGGCTGTATCGGCCCCGTATGCCTGAGGCTTGAGCACGCCGATGTAAGGCAGGTTGCGGTATTTCTCGTCGTAGTCGAGGCCGTAACCGACGACGAACACCGGCGCAAGCTCGAACCCGGGGTATTTGACCTCGAGCGGCACCGCTTGCTCGCCTTTCTTCCAGAACAACGAGCAGATCTCCAACGATGCGGGACGGCGCGCCTCGAGATAGCGCAGCAGATACGAGATCGTGAGCCCAGAGTCGATGATGTCTTCGACGAGAAGGACGTGGCGGCCGGTTATCTCGTAGTCGAGGTCTTTCAAGATGCGCACGACGCCGGATGACTTCGTCGCCGAGCCGTAACTCGACACCGCCATGAAGTCGAACTCGAGAGGCAGCTGGATCTCGCGCGCGAGGTCGGCCATAAAAACGAACGCGCCTTTGAGAACGCCGACCAGCAAGACGTCTTTGCCGCGGTAGTCCTCGGTGATCTGCTTCGCGAGGTGCGCGATCTTGTCCTGGATCTCATCGGCGGTGATAAGGATCTCGTCGACGTCCTCGTGGACCTCGTGATTCATTCGGTCAGTGTAGTCGGGGGCCCCGACGCGTCGTCGGAAACGACCGGGACCGTTAAGGCCTCCTGCGTCAGCTCGATCTCGGCCCCGGTGGTGACCGAGAACCTGCCGCTCGACCCGGCCCCCTTGTCGAGCGCGTCGAGGACCTCGTCGATCCCCGCGGAGCGGTCTCGCACCCGCCCGATGGCTCGTTCGAGAAGCCGGCGCCGAAATGCGCGCGGGATCCCGTCGATGGCGGCTCGGTCGAACCGGACGAGATCACCGTCGCGCTGGGCCAGTTGCGCGTAGAGCGTGTCCGCGAGGCCGTCGAGGGTCGTGGCGTCCTCGACGAGCCGCTCGGACGACGTGGCGATCGCGTCTATCGCGCCGCGCCCCCAGCGCTCCTCGATCCCGGCGATCAGACGCTTGCGTATCGCGACGCGCTCGAAACGGTCGTCCTCGTTCGAGGGATCGTCGACGAACGCGAGCCCGCGTTCCTCGCAATAGGAGCGGGCTTCTGCTCGGCGGGTCGTGATCAGCGGGCGGATCCGGTTGCCGTCGATGGGCAACAGGCCGGCCAACCCCCGCGTCCCGGCGCCGTGGATGAGCCGCGCGAGCGTCGTCTCGACGCGGTCGTCGAGCGTGTGTCCGGTCGCGATCGCCGCCGCGCCGATGTCGTTCGCGATCGCCTCGAGAAAGCCGTACCGAAACGCCCGCGCCCGCGCCTGCAGGTTTGACCCGGCGAGATCGGGGGCGCGCACGAAATGCACGTCGTGACCCGCGTCGGCCGCCCTCGTCGTCACCGCCGCCGACACGTCGGAGGAGTTCGGGGCGAGACCGTGATCGACGTGCGCCACCGCGAGATCGAGCTCGAACATGTCGGTCAGCCGGTCGAGGACGTCGAGCAGGCAGGTGGAGTCCGGCCCCCCCGAGAGCGCCACGACGATCGTTGCGCCCTTCTCGAACATCCGATGACGGGCGATCGCGTCCCGGGCGCGCTCGACGACGTCGAATCCGGGACCCCCGAGCTGCACTACGACGAGGGCGGCCGCGGCTTCAGGCGACCCGTCTCAGCCATAGGTCCGGCTCACGCAACTCGTCGATTGAGGGAAGGGCTGACGGCGACACCCACAACCGCCCCAGCGCGCGCGGCCCTGCGGCCACGACGACCGCCTCGCAGAACTGCTGGCCGAGCTCGTACTGGCGCAGCTTCATCTCGAGGCCGATGGCGTGGTTGAGCGCGCGCTGCAAGACCGTGGTCTGCTCGCGCCGGCGCTCGAACACACGTCGCATCCGGGGGAACGAGGGGATGACCCCTTTGCCGACGGCATCCATGACGTAGTTGCCGTGACCCTCCACGACCGCCATCAGAGCCTGGAGGTCGTCGAGCTTTCGCCTTTGCTCGTCGGACGCAAGGAGATAGATGGGGTTGCGCTCCTCGGGAGGGATCTCGCCGGACATCAGCCGGCGCGCCGCGCTCGACAGCCGCGCCGCGAGGCCGCGGGCGTCCAGTTGCATCGAGCCCAGGTAGTCGCCGATGAGCGAGAAGAAACGCTCCTGCAACCAGGGGACGCCGGCGAACTGGAACCCGTGGGTGACCTCGTGCACCGCCACCCACAGCGCGAACTCGTCGGGGACGAACCCGAAGCGCCGCTCGGTCTGGACCATGTTGGCGCCCACGAAGTACAGCGCCGTCCCCTCCTCGAGCCCCCGCAGCCTCCTGCGCTCTCGGCGCCCGGCGCCCGACGGAGC
>JALZCA010000125.1 GCA_030863285.1 Actinomycetota bacterium
GGCTTGAACTCCGAGAAGATCTCGTCCACGAACTCGAGATCGCAGAGATCGCCCTCCCAGAAACGTAAGTCGCTGTCGTAGCGCTCCTTGAACGCGACCAGGCGCTCGTCCACGTCGACCACCGGCGTTGCGCTCCAACTGCTCATCTCGTCGACCCACTTGCGGCGTAGGAACGCGTCGGCGCCGCCGACTTCGTGGCCGCGCGCGGCCAGATGCTGCGCCAGAGACCAACCGAGATAGCCGTCGACGCCGGCTACGAACACTCGCATCCCAAACCTCTTTCTCGTGTAGAGCGCAAGGGACGAGGGCCCTCGCGCCGTGTGCACCGAGCGGCTTCGCCGCAGCCGATCACGCTCGGAAGGCTACCGCCGCGCAGCGGCCGACGACGGCACCGACGCCGGGGTGTGGGCGCGGCGCAGTCGGCCGGATGCATACCGTGGCCCGAACAGGGTAGCACGCGCAGGAGAACCCTTCGTGACGAGGAGGAAGCGTGGTTCGACACAAGCTGACCCGGGTTGCTCTCGCCGCCTCCCTGCTCATCGGGGCGGGCGGGCTGGTCGCCTGCGACAACGAAGACCAAAGGGACGTGCAGGAGATCGGCGAGGAAGCCGACAAGCAGCTCGACAAGCTGGACACCGACGGCAAGGACAACTGACGGGGCGGCGTCTGGGCTAGCTCTTCACGGGCTCGCATCCGTGCGTGCCGGCGAATCCCGAGGGGGCAACCGGAGAGGGGCCGGAAAGGCGCCCCTCTCCTGTTCAGAACCAGGGGGACCGGGGGAGGGATCCCGAGTCCTGAAAGCCCCTGCGTCGCGGAACCGCCGTTGCCGCGTAGTGAGGCCGCCGGCCGCGACGAACTCGACGTTAGGCGAGCGATGTGGCGCGCGGATGAACGGAGCGCGCGTACGCAGTGAAATCTCGATCGACCGGCTGCCGCGCTAGAGCGCGAAGAATTCACGCCATCCTTCGACCAGATCAACCTCTTGTTCACATTGCATCGCTAGCGTCGGGATTGGATGCGAAGAGAGCTCATTGCTGCAGTGACGTTGCGGGCCGTCCGCGACGGCGCGCGCTATCGCGCCGCCTACCGTCCGAGGAGCCTCGCCGGCCCGTGACCGCACCGCTCAACATTGCCCACCGGGGCGCGTCGGCGTATGCACCCGAGAACTCCTTTGCGGCTTTCGACCTGGCCCTCGCGTTGGGGTCGACGATGCTCGAGATGGACGTGCAGCAAACGAGGGACGGAGACCTCGTCGTCGTCCACGACGACACAATCGAGCGCACGCTTCGGGGCTTGGATCACCCGCTCCTGCGAGTTTGCGACCTCACTTGGGACGAGCTATCGCAACTCGACGCGGGAAGTTGGTTCAACGACATCCGGCCCGAAATGCAACGGCCCGAGTACGTGGGAACGCGGGTGCTCCGTCTCGAAGAAGTGTTCGGACGATACGGCAGGTCGGTCCCGTACTTCATAGAGCTCAAGCATCCCTCGTGCGGGACAGGCATGGAGGCCGAGATCGCCGATCTCGTCAGGCTCTACGGACTCGTCGAGCGGAACGACTCGAACGTGATCATCGGGGCGTTCAGCCAGAAGTGTCTTTACAAGCTCCATGACCACGACGCCGCGATCGGGCTAGTGCAGCTCTTCCACTCGTACGCGACGAGCTCGGCGATCCGCGCCTATCTCGGCGCCCTACCGTCATATTGCATGGGCATCGGGCCGCCGTACGAGGCCATCGACGAACGGCTGCTCTTCGCAGCCAGGCAATACGACCTCGGCGTATACGCCTGGACCGTCAACGACCCGGAGCACATGATCGCTCTGATCGACTACGGCGTCACAGGAGTCATGACCGACTTCCCCGACCTCTTGGACGACCTTTTGACCCACTCCACGCGCCGCCACGACCGCCGCGCCGGTCTCTATCTCTAGAGAGGTCTCGGGTTCCGCGCTATCGCCGGCGCTCCCATCGGGGCCGTCCATGCCACCGACCGTCGCGGTTCTGAGCCTGCGATCTAGAAGGACTCCGACGAGAGTGCCTGCCGTCACTCCCAATGCATAGCCGGCGATCCGCGCAACCGAATCCATCTCGGCTGAGGCCTTGCTGAAGACGAGAAGGAACACGAGCGCATCGGCGCCGGCGGCGACGGACCCCCCGATCCTTCGCCCGCGTGCGGTCAAAGCGACGCGCAACGTCCATAACGACACGCTCGCGACCGCCAGGGTCACCATCTCGGTGAAATCCAGTACTGCCTGCATGACGCGATCTTCGACGGTCGCGGTAGCCGTGAGATCGGTGGGACCTGCCTATCTCTGCTCCGACGCCTCCTAAGACAGGCGCGAGCCCCGCGGAATCAGACCGGAATGGGCTTCAGAAGGTTCATCGAAAGTTCATGAATTGGATGCAGGCACGCCAGATGCCGTTGCTAGCGTGCGCGCGCAATGAGTGATCCGACTCGGCTCTACGTGGCGAACGCGAGGCGGACGAGTCGGACGCGCCGAGCAACGTCCCCGACCGGGGCCGACAGACCTCAAGGAGGAACAAGCTTCATGACGACATCGACTTCCAGACGATGGCGACCGTTCGTCGCCGTCCTTGCCCTCGGAGTCCTGTTAGGGGCATGCGCGCCGACCGAAGCGGACAGCGGCGGCAACAGCGGCTCCGGCAGTGACTCGGGCGAGGTAACCGGGGAGGTCGTTGTCTCCGGTTCGTCGACCGTTGAGCCCATCAGCTCTCTCAACGCGGAGAAGTTCGTGGGCGAGAACCCCGACGTCGAGATCTCCGTCGATGGTCCGGGAACGAGCGACGGTTTCGAGCTCTTCTGTAAGGGCGAAACCGACATCTCAGACGCCTCGCGCCCCATCGAGGCCGAAGAGGTCAAAGCATGTGAAGAAGCGGGCATCGACTTCATCGAGCTCAAGGTCGCGATCGACGGGCTATCGGTCATCACGTCCGTCGACAACGACCAAGTCGACTGCCTCGACTTCAAGGACCTCTACGCGCTGGTCGGTCCGGAGTCCGAAGGTTTCGAACAGTGGTCGGATGCCAACCAGCTCGGCGAAGAGATCGGGGCCGGACACGTTCCCTACCCGGACGCTCCGCTCGACATCACCGCGCCGGGTGAGGAATCAGGCACCTATGACTCTTTCGCCGAGATCGTGCTCGAGGACATCGCCTACGAAGAGCGCGGGATCAAAGAAGACGCTCCGGTGGTCCGCGCCGACTACCAGTCTTCGGCGGACGACAACGTGATCATCCAGGGCATCCAGGGATCTGCAACCTCCCTCGGATGGGTCGGGTACGCGTTCTACGTCGAGAACCAGGACACGGTCAGGGCGCTGCCCATCGCCGAGGAAGGAGACGATTGCGTCGAGCCGA
The DNA here is from genome assembly GCA_030863285.1 of Actinomycetota bacterium. Next base: position 3,380 of record JALZCA010000125.1, read on the forward strand.
CCGAGGAGACGATCTCGGATGGCAGCTACCCGATCGCCCGTGACCTCTTCATTTACGTGAGCAGGAACGCCCTGGAGGAAAACCAGGCGGTCCGGGCCTACGTCGACTACTACCTGAGCGAGGAAGGTTTGGCCTCCGTCGCGGAGACCGGTTACGTCGATCTCCCCGAAGAGGAGATCCAGGCGACTCGGGAAGTGTGGGAGTCGCAAGAGACCGGAACGAGAGAGGGCTAGACATCAGGACTCACCCAGAGGGGGTCGCGCTGCGGCCCCCTCCTGTTCATTTTTCGGTCACATTCAGTGAATAGGGTTCGCGCCGCATGCAACAGCCTTTGACGCCCGGGACGGGCGCACTCGGTCTCCAAGACCTCGCCGGCAACAAGAAGCGTCACCGCCGCGAAAACATCGTGCGCGGACTCTTTCAAGCTGCCGCGATCGCGTCGATCGTCATCAGCGCGGCGATCGTTCTGTCGCTCGCGGGCAAGGCGTGGGCGTATGTCGCACAAGTCGACCTGAGCGCCTTGTGGAGCAGCGGCTGGTTCCCGCGCCGCGGGCTCTACGACCTCAGGACGATCATCGCGGGAACCCTGATCATCACCGGGATCGCGATGCTCGTAGCCGCGCCGCTGGGGCTCGGGGCCGCCCTCTATCTGGCGGAGTACGCGAAGCCGCGCGTTCGGCGCATCCTCAAACCGATCCTTGAGATCCTTGCCAGTATCCCGAGCGTGGTCCTCGGAGTGTTCGCGCTCACCTTCATCAGCCCAGAGATCGTGCAAGCGGTGTTCGTCGACGCGGGCATCTTCAGCCTCTTGGCTGCCG
>JALZCA010000088.1 GCA_030863285.1 Actinomycetota bacterium
TGGTAGGGCTGGCGCTGCTCGCGCTGGCGGCAGTGCTCGACGACCGCCTTGGTGACTTCGCTCCGGATGTTTTCGTGTCGATCGCCCTCATCACCGGGATCGTCGTTGCGATGTATCCGTTGCGCCGCGTCGACCGCGAGAGAGCTGACGCCAACGATGCTGCGACCGCGGCCGCTATACCCCCCGGCGACGAGAGAGATGTCGAGGCACCGCCGAGGAAGCGCGGGCGACTCGACCCATGGGGGCTGCTCGCGCTCGTGCTGTGGTTCGTCTTCATGGGCTACTCGTTCGTCGAGGGTGAGCGCGCGTCGCTTGCCGGCGCCCTGCTGGGGGCCGGTTTGTTCTCCGGTTTTTTCTTTGCGATCGCACTTCTTTACGCCGGGGGCATGGGTGGAGGAGACGTCAAGCTCGCGCTCACGCTCGGAGCCTTCGCGGGTTACCTCGGTGCCCCGGGGACCGTCATCGTTGCAATGTTCGCCTCGGTCGTGCTCGGCGGGTTGATCTCGATCCTCGTGTTGCTCGGCGGGGGAACTCGCAAGACGGCGCTGCCATTCGGCCCTTTTTTGGCTCTCGGCACGATCGTTGCGATCTTCATAGGCGACCGGATCCAGGACTTCTACGGAAGCACGCTCTAGGCGGGTCGATGTCTCTCCCACGCTTTACGATGCCTGGATGGAAGACGAGCACACTCCCGAGGAAGAACCCCTACCTCCGGAGGAACGCGAGGCGCTGAGACAGGACCTGCTCGACGTGCAGGTCTTAAAAGAGGTTCTCGGTTCCAAGGGCATCAAGGGCACGGTCTTCTGGTGCCCGGACTGTGACGAGGACCACTACCTCACCTGGGAGCTCCTCTCGGGCAACCTCGAGGAGCTGCTGGAGCAGGGCGCGTCGCCCGTCCACGAGCCCGCCTTCAACCCCGATCCCGACGAGTACGTCTCGTGGGACTACGCGCGCGGCTTCCTCGACGGTTACGAGTCGTTCGAGCAGGAGGAGCTGGGCGAGTTCACCGATCGCCTCGTCGTTGCCCTGCGCGCGCAGGGTTGGCAGCCCGACCGTGTGCGAGCCCTGCTCGCCGCCACCGGGCTGCAGGGTCACGGCCCCCCCGGAGAGGGCGGGGACAAGGCCTGATGGCGGCGCGCGTCCTGGCGTTTGCGAATCAAAAGGGCGGCGTTGCCAAGACGACCAGCACGCTTGCAACCGGAGCCGCCCTCGCGGAAGCCGGACGCAGGATCCTGGCGGTCGACATGGACGCCCAGGGGGCGTTGACCTACTCGCTCGGACTCGATCCAGACGAGCTCGATGAAACCGTGAACGACGTCCTCGTGCGGCGGCTTCCGATCGAGAAGGTGTTGATCCAGCGCGAGATCGACCTCGTGCCGGCCAACATCGACCTCGCGGGGGCCGAGGCCGTCCTGCTCGCCAAGACCGGGCGCGAGTACGCGCTGCAGCGAGCGCTGCGCGACGTCGTCGACACCTACGACTACGTACTCATCGACTGCCCGCCGTCGCTCGGCATCCTCACCATCAACGGCCTGACCGCGGCCCACGAGGTCGTCATCCCGCTGCAATGCGAGGCACTCTCACACCGGGGTGTCGGGCAGCTGATCGAAACGCTCAACGACATCCGTCACTTCACCAACCCCGATCTCAAGATCACCGGCGTGATCCCGACGATGTACGACCGCCGGCTGCGCCACGCGAAGGAGGTACTCGCCGACGTCGGCGAGCGCTACGGGGTACGCGTGTTCGACCCGCCGATCGGCAAGTCCGTGCGCTTTGCCGAAGCGTCTCAGGCGGGCAAGTCGATCATCGCCTACGCGCCCGGACATCCGGGAGCCGACGCATACCGCGCTATCGCGCGCCAGATCGAGGAGGCCGCGTGAGCGCCCGTCACTCCGACGGTCCCATGGGCAAACACGCGCTGTACACCGCGAGCGAACGGAAGCCGCGCACGCTCACGGTCGAATGCTCCTCTTGTCGGGAAGAGACGCGCGTCTCGTACTTCGAGCTCGGTGCCTTGCTCTTCCCCATGCACTTCCACGTTCCGCTCGTGAAGTACCACCACTCGTGGTTCAAGTGCCCCGCGTGCGGGCGCCGCACCTGGTTGCGCATCCACCTCGACCGCTAGGCGGCCTCTCGGCTCGGCGGGGCTCTCGGCAGGAGACGAGCCCCTCGGCCCCGAAC
>JALZCA010000113.1 GCA_030863285.1 Actinomycetota bacterium
GCGCGACGCCGTCGGCGTTGATGTCGTAGGTGCGCGTGCCGCTCTGCTGCTGGTCGACCGTGACCCCGCCGAAGCCCTCGAACGGATACTCGACCGGGTTGGTCGCATCGGCGCCGCGCGGCGCGCCCTGCGAGCCGAACCCATTCGTGTCGGCGCCGTAACCAAAGCCGAAGGAGAAGCGATCGTCCTCCCAGGAGCGGTGCTCGCGCCATGCCTCGACGAAGGTCGTCGAACTTCCGGCATACGGCGTCACGACCCCGCCGAGCTCGTAGATGCGCGGGTAGATCGTCTCGTTCGACCAACCGTGACTCGAGACGATGCCCGAGTAGCCCATCTCCTCTAGGAGGTCGAGGGCCTCGCTCTGAGCCTTGGCGCTCATGTGGTCGGGATCGAAGATCATCCCGCGCTCGGCCATCTCGCGGATCATCTTCTCGCCGAGCTCGCTCAAGCCGAGGATGTTGCAGTGTGGGCCCTCGGGATAGACGGGGACCGCGCCGGACATGCCGGCCTGGGCGAGGATCGCGCCGGCCAATGCGTCGCGGCCGGTGAACTCGTCGGGCGATCCCGACTCGTCATGCCAGTTGATCTGGGTGCGGTCGTGCGCGTGGTGGGTGTGGCCCTCGTGCTCGTCACAGGTGTCCATGCGCCAGTAGTGGCCGGTCTCCATCTTGTTGCCGTGGTTGACGACCACGCCCGTGGTGCCCGCGTCCCCCGCGACGCCCGAGAAGGCGTTGTCGAACTTGTTGACGAGCTCCATCTGGCGCACGCCGAGGTCATGAACCTCGTCGAGTCGCTCGTCGATCTCTTCCAAGTTGCAGCGCGGCATGTCGAGCGTCAGGCCGCAGTCGAGAGGGACCGACACCTCGATCCCGAGCACCACCGCCAGCTTTCCTTGGTTGATGACCTCGCGCGCTTCGAAGGGGTCGTCGACGATGCGGAACCAACCCTCACCCGGCCCGCCGCTCTGTGCGTCGATGTAGTTCTCGAGCTGGCGGATCCGCTTTGCCTGCAGGCGCACGCCGTCCATCTCGTTGCAGCTGTTCTTCTTGAACGGATAGACCTTGCACAACTGGTTGTTGTCGACGAGCAGATTGGTGAACATCCGTAGCCCGCCGCGCCAGGCGCGTTCGAGCCACTTGTAATAGACCTGCTCGTGGGTCAGCGAGTTGTAGCGCGGCCATCCCGCGAACGTCGGCCACCCGTCGGTGTTGTGACCCGAGTGTGGGTCTTGCCGGCTGAGGAGCTTCTCCAGCACGGCGCCGTAACCTCCGGGCTTGTGATCGGGGCAGTCGACGAGCGCGTGCTCGACGCCGTAGGGATGCCAGGGGCGACCACAGCGCGCCCGGCCCCCGAGGAACTCGAACGCCATCATGTGCAGGTGCGCGTCGAAGAACCCGCGCACCTCCTGGTAGGCGGTCCGGCCGCCCATGACGGGACCGTCGACGTTGACCTCGATCTCCGGGAAGGTCGCACAACCTTCGGCAAGCTCGAACGAGAACTTCGTTGCCCGCGCGGGGGCCGCGAGATCAAGAGCTCCTTCCTCGTTCACGACGAGACCCTGGTTCGTTTCGGGCAGCGTGATCGTGAAGAGGCCGTTGCCCCACTCGTTGACCTTCCAGTCCGCCAGGCGACTTGCCTCGCCCGCGGCGATGACGGAGTCTCCCCGCCCGGCCTGGTCGTTGGCCTCGCTCCGGGCCACCGCGTCGGCGGCATCATCCGTCTTCTCCATCGTGAGACCCCCGGCGATCTCGCCGGGCTGCGATTCGGTTGCGCCATAGGCGACCTCACCCAATGCGCCCTCGCTCGCCGCGACGAAGTCCTCCTCGGTCCCGAATAGCAGGTAGCGCCCGAGCGCGGTCGCCTGGAAGTGGAAGGGTTCTGCCCGCTCCTCCTGCTTGACGGTTGCGGTGAACCCACCAGAGGCGCGTGCCACGTACCCGCGCCGTGCCCGGATCCGATAACAACCTCCCGCCATCGCATAGCGGTCCTCGGGAGTCGCCGCGCGACCGAAGGCGCGCCACTCATGAGGGGTTGCCTTCCAGCCGGCCAGCGCGTGGTCGTAAGCCGACTCGGTTGCGAGAGCGGTGCCCGAGGC
>JALZCA010000145.1 GCA_030863285.1 Actinomycetota bacterium
GCTCGCCGTTCTCGCCAGCACGCTGATGACGATTTTCTACGTCTCGGGCGCTGCCTGGCGGAAGTAGCGTTGGAAGGAGGAGGAGGGGTGACATGTGCCCCTCCTCCTTTCGTTTTAGAACACCCCGGTTACCGCCTCCTGCGGTCCCGCATCTTTACGATGTTCGGTATGGACCGGCTCCGGCTCTATTCATGGACCGTGGTCTCGTTCACCGTGGCGTTGTTCCTCTGGTTGACGTACCAGGGCGGAGAGTCGCCGTCGCTCGGGGCATACGTCTTTTGGATCTCCCTTCTTCTCGCCGTCGAGCTCCTCCCGGTGTCACTGGCCTTCGGCACCGAGGTCACAATGGGGTTCCCCGTCTACCTCGCGGTCGCACTTCTGTTCCCGCCTTGGGTTGCCATGCTGATCGCAGGCGTCAGTGCGTTCGACATGAGAGAGGTACGTCGAGAAATACCTCTGCACCAAGCCCTGTTTAATCGCGCCCAACTGATGTTGGCCGTCGCTGCGGCGTCTGCGGTGTTCTCGTGGTACGGCAGAGACAACCTCTTCGATGACTTCAGCGCCTTGGGCGCCGTTGTAGTCGTTCTAGGAGCCTTGGCCGACGTACTGACGAATCTGAGCCTCGTCGCCTTTTCCGTTTACTTCGACGACCGCATCCCATTGCGTCAGGCCTTTAGAGGCCTCCTTCCGGATCCCGTCGGCGGGTTTGTCATCTCATACATCTTGCTCACCGGCCTCGGTACGGCGACTGCCGCCGTCTACGAAACCGACTTCGGTAAGTGGGCGGTGGCCGCCTTCATGATTCCCTTGATCTTTGCGCGGCTTTCGATCCTTGGAGCACGGGCGCAGCAGGAATTGGCAGAGAGAGTCCGAAAACAACAGCAGGCTCTGCTGGCCGCCACGGAAAAAGTCTTCGAGGAGCGAGAAAACGAACGCAAGCGCATCGCCGAGGACATCCACGACACGAGCCTCCAGATGCTTGCCGCTGCCTCGTACGGGTGTGGCAACGCGCGTGAGTTCCTCGAGGCCGGCCACAACGACCAAGCGGTCAACGCGCTGTCTGGAGCCCGGGAAGCCCTTGAGGACGCGATCAGACAGCTTCGGGGCTCGCTGGTCGATCTCCGTAAATCATCGGTCGAGCACGGAGGCCTCGTGGAGACGATCCGGAAATTCGCGGATCAGGTGTCGACGGTATGGGGAGCCGAAGTCCGCATCGAAGGCAACATCGAAAACGAGCCTCCGATCCCGGTCGCCCTCGCCGCGGTGCAGATCCTGCAGGAGGGACTGGTCAACGCACTCAAACATGGAGGAACGGGCGGCGTGGTAATCAGGATCGAGGACCTCGACGGGATGGTCCACCTCGCGGTGGAGGATGATGGCCCCGGCTTCGATCCTCAAGCCGAGGTGGGAGCAGATCACGTAGGCATGCGACTCATGAAAGAACGAGCGGCCCGCGTAGGGGGCCGGATCGAGATCGACTCGACGCCGGGTAGGGGGACGCGGCTCGAGGCCATCCTCCCGGGAGGCGTAACGCAATGACGCTCAAAGTCTTGATCGCCGAAGACCACACGCTCGTTTCGCAGGGGCTCGAGGTCATGCTCTCGATGTCCGAAGGCCTGGAGCTGGCCGGTGTGGTGGAGACGGGCGAGGCTGCAGTCGACCGCGTGCGAACCGGCGATGTCGACGTCGTCCTAATGGACGTCAACCTCGGCCAGGGGATCAACGGCATCGAGGCCACGCGCCAGCTAAAGCAGGATTCTCCCGATACGAAGGTCCTGATCCTCACGATGTTCACGGATCCGGGAACCGTTGCCGAAGCCGTGAAAGCCGGAGCCGATGGCTATCTCTCGAAGGGCGCATCCCGAGAGCATGTGGTCGCCGCCATTCACGACGTCGTCGATGGTCGTTCGGTCCTCGATCCAAACGTCACCGAGGGGGTGTTCGGCCGTATCGGGGGCCGCGTCCGGGGTGCGTTGACCGACCGCGAGCTGACCGTGTTGCAACAGCTCACGCACGGAAAGTCGACGCGCGAGGTTGCAGAACACATCCACGTCTCGGAAGAGACCGTCAAGACCTATCTCAAGCAGATCTTCCGCAAGCTAGAGGTCCGAGACCGAACGGAAGCGGTAGCCGAAGCGTTCCGCCGCGGCTTGGTGCACTAGGGAGCTCGAGCTAGAAGACCGTCTGGGACGCGGTCACCGAGCGATTCACCGCGTCCAGGGTCGCCCGCGCGACCGCATCGTGCTCGTCCACTCTGACGACGGCGCTGCCGACGAGGGTCTGATCTCCGTGCGTGAGCGCGACGATCGCGAGGTCGTGCGTGCCGGTATTGAAGAGATGCACCGATTCAAGCGCCAAGGCCCGCGGCATCAACTCGCGCAAGCTGTGCAGGGTCGCGCGCGCCACGGACCTCAAGGTGAACGCTTTTTCATTAGGTGATTCGCTCTCGCCCTCGAGCGTGTCGCCGGCAAGCTCGAGGACGACGCGGGCTTTGAAGTGATCCGGCGTGCGTTCGGTAGCGAGAGACGAGAGACGTCGGCGCTGCGCCGATCTCGAAGCATCACGACCCGTGTGCAAGATCTCGACCGAATCCCGGGCAAGCGACTCACCGGTTTCGTCGCGGATGACGTCGAGGACCCGATCGAGCGTGTCGGCGGTCGCTCTTTCTGGAACGACGAGCACGCGCACGGCCGAGATCCCGGTTCCGTTCTTCTCGACGCGGGCCCGACGTACGCCACGCAACGCCGCAATGGCGTCTTCAAGGCGGCGGGCGCCGGCGTCTTTGGCGTAACTCAACCAAAGCTCCTTTGTAGACCTTCGGGACGTGCTGCCCCCTCGGCACCCCGTATTGAATGGGTACTCCGCGGGGCCGTGAAATCCTGCGCTCTAGGAGCTGCGGAACACTCCCGCAGCAGCGTACGACCCGGTGGGAAGGCGGAATTCGAACGACGCGCTTGCCCGGCCGCCTGGATTGAGGACTACGTCGACGGTCTCGCCCGAGAGGGTGGCGAGCGAGCCCCCGCCTGCCCGGGACACGACGAGATCGAGACGTCCCGAGACGTCAGTTCTCGTGCGCTCGGTGACATTCGTGATTGTGACGGTGGCGCGCATACCCGAACCGGACGGGACGATCGAGGTCCTCATCTCGACCACGTCTTGGTGGCGAGAGGACTCCGCCCCGCTTCCGGACGAGGTCGCGTCGTTCCAGGTGAACGACGCGGGGGCCGCTCCCGTAATCGACGAGACGGACGCTATGGCGAGGTCGTCTTGCGTGAGCGTCGTCGTCACCACGCGGCGTTCGAAGGAAGTGACGGGCGGGCCCGGCACGAGGATTTCCTCGGTCTCCGGTTCCTCGGGCGCGGGGGGCGTCCCGTCGTCGGCAACGGTTCCCTCATCGACGTCTTCGTTGGTGTCGTCCGCGCCGATGTCGTCCGTGCC
>JALZCA010000171.1 GCA_030863285.1 Actinomycetota bacterium
GCGTCGAACCCGGCAAGGCGCTCGCCCCCCACCTCGACGCCCAGGTGGACCATGCGCTGGCGCGCGGCGCGCTCCACGAGCACTTCGTTGAGCCCGACAAACGATTCGTCACCCACGCGGCACTGCAGCATCATGCGCTCCTCGAGCGTGAAGTCGCCGGCCAGCACATGCTCGAGCGCGTCGGTCTCGGCACCGGCTTCGACCTCGCTGAGATAGCCGAGCAGCCCGCGGTTCACGCCCAGGAGCGGCACGTCGGCGGCGTGTGCTCGCTGCGCCGCCCGCAGCGTCGTGCCGTCCCCGCCGAGCGAGATGACGAGGTCGGGATCGCCGCCGTCGACGGCGATCCCCTTGGCTTGCAAGAACTCCTCGAGCTCGCGCTGCAACTCGGGCTGCCCGGGCTTGTCGGGGTGTCTGATGATCTCGACGGTGCGAAGCTTCACGCTTCGACCTCGGCCGCTGCTCGGTCGACTGCGTCGAGGGGGCCATCCGCGTCGCGACGCAGGTGCACGAAGAACTCGACGTTCCCGGCGGGCCCGCGCAACGGCGACGGCATCGCGTCGACGAGGCCGAGGTCGATATCTCGTGCCGCATCGACCACACCCTTAAGGGACCGACGCCACTCCTCCGGATCCCGGACGACGCCGCCCTTGCCGACCGCTTCCTTTCCCACCTCGAACTGCGGCTTGACCAGCAAGACGAAGTCCGCATCACGTGTGGCGCAGCGCGCGAGCGCGGGGAGCACGAGTCGAAGCGAGATGAAAGAGAGGTCGGCGGTCACGCCTTCGGCGACGAAAGGAAGGCGCGTGGGGTCGAGGTCCCTGACGTTCGCGCGTTCGAGCACCACAACCCTTTCGTCGTTGCGAAGCGACCAATCGAGCTGTCCATATCCCACGTCCACCGCGGCGACCTGCAGCGCTCCCCGTTGCAACAAACAGTCCGTGAAACCTCCGGTCGACGCTCCCGCGTCCAGCCACTTCCGACCCGCCACGCGGACGTCGAGCCGCTCCATCGCCCCGTCCAGTTTCTCCCCACCGCGCGAGACGAAGCGCGACGCCGGCGCCTCGAGCGCGATGGCGGCGTCGCGGCCCACCATCGCGTCGACCTTCGTTACCGGGATCCCGCCGACGAGGACCTTCCCCTGCTCGACCGCGCGCCGGGCGCTCGATCGGGAAGGGACGAGCCCGCGGCGGACCAGTTCAGCATCGAGCCGGAGTGCGCGAGCCATGGGGGCCGCGTGATGCCGGGCCGGTTAGGCCGGGCGGTTGGCGGGATCGTCGCGCTCGAGCTCCGCCTCCAACTCGGCGAGCAGGGCCTCGAGCGAGGCGAGGCGGGTCTCGTCGTCTCGCTCCTCCGCGGCGTCGAGATCCGCCCCGGCAGCCGGCCCCTCCGGTGTGGTGTCGGTCGTAGCTCGATCAAACCCAGTGGTGTCGGTCATGGCTCGATTAAACCTGACGCGCCCGCTCTCGGGGCGGAAAACCTAGGGGCGCGGCGACTCGGGTGGGGCGAGCGGACCGCCCTCGTCGGAGATCGGGCCGGGCGGCGCCGACGCGCCCGAGGAGGGAGTCGACGACGCGCCGCTTGCGGCGGAAGAGGTCGACCTGCGCGCCGACGTCTTCTTGCGCGCGGTGGTCTTCTTCTTCGTCGTCTTGGCGCGGGTTCGCTTGGACGCCCGGGGCGACGCCGCCTTCGTCGCGCTGGGTTGTTTCTCGCGGTCTTCGAGACGTGCGACGCGCCGCTCGAGGCGCTCGAACTCGCGCTCGGTGACGAGGCCGAGCGCGGAGATCTGGTTGCGGATCTCGGCCCGGATCATCTGACCGATCTCAGCGCGGTTCTGCTTGCCGAGGTCGAGGACCATCTTTACGAGCCCCGCGGCTTGATCGCGCCGGACCTCGCCGGATTGCACCATTTCTTTGACGAGTTGCTCGGCGCGGTGGCGCGTCAACTCGGCTACGCCGGAAGTGAACAGCGCGAGTCTCCGGAATTCGTCGAGCACGTCTCCTCCTCTTCCTGTGTTCCCGTTGAGCCCAGGGGGGCCAACCTATACTCGGGGGCCATGCTCTCGCTGATCCCGATCTCGGACGCGAACCCGACGCGGCGCCTTCCCATCGTGACTCTCCTGCTCATCGTTCTCAATGTCATCGCGTTCTTCAGAACGCCCGGCCTCGGGCAGACGAGCGAATCGAGCCGGTACTTCGTCGAGCACGCACCCGCGGCGTGCCAGCTCGAAGACCAATGCCCCGAGCGCGTGCCGATCACTCGAACCGAGGTCGCCGAATACCCGGACCGCGATCTATCGACGTTTTTGATGTCGATCCTCTACTCCACTTTCTTGCACGGCGGGTTCTTCCACATCATCGGGAACATGTTGTTCCTGTGGGTCTTTGGGAACAACGTCGAGGACTTCCTCGGTCGGACCAAGTTCTTATTGTTCTATTTGATCGGCGGCATCCTCGCGTCTCTGGCACACGTCTTTTGGACGCTGTCGGTCGAACCTCTGCCCTGTCGGGCCGGTGAGATCGCGGCTTGCGTACCGTCAGTGGGGGCGTCGGGGGCCGTGGCCGCGGTGATGGGCGCGTATCTCCTGTTGTTCCCGCGCGCCCGGGTGAACGTGCTCGTGCCGATCTTCATCATCTTCACGGTCATTCAGATGTCCGCGCTCGCGACATTGGCGATCTGGTTCATTTATCAGTTTGTGATCGCGTGGCAGGACCTGACCGGGGCGACGGATGTGGCCTGGATGGCACACGTCGGCGGCTTTGTGTTCGGC
>JALZCA010000239.1 GCA_030863285.1 Actinomycetota bacterium
AGCCGAGCGAGTCGGAGCGCGCTTTCAGATCCGCTTCGAGCGGCCCGCTGCCGACGATCGCAAGGTGGACGCCGGCGGGCAGGCCCGCGACCGCCTCGAGCATCACGTGGAGCGCCTTTTGCGGCGCGAGGCGCGCGACGGTGACCACGAGTCTTTCGTCTTCTCCGAGTCCCAGCTCCGTGCGTACCTCGGTCCGCGATCGCACGACGACGGGCGGCTGCCCGACGGGGGCGTGAAGTGTTTCGATCTTGTATGCGTGCCGAGGCGCGGTGCGTCGCAGGTGCTCGCTTATCTGTTCCGACGCGCAGAACGTCCTGGTGGTCAAACGGACGGCCAGCGGCTCCGCCCTCTTCAGGAGCATCGCCTTCGCGCGACCCGATATGTCTGCGAGGACGAGGTTGTGTACGGTCACGTACACCTTCGCTGCGCTTCCGCGAGCCGCGAGCCCCGCGTCGATACCGGCCCGCAGCCCGTGGGCGTGCACGACGTCGTATCCCTCTTCGACTAGGGACGCGATGCGGCGTTGAGCGCCGCGGTGCCCCCGCAGCCCCGAGGGGACGTGGAGCTCGCGCATCGGTTTGGGCATTGGGACGGGCACCTCGGGCGGGCCCGCGACGTCCATCACCAGGCCGTCGCGTCCATCGAGGCCCTCGGTCACCATCGCGACGTGCCGCGCGATGCCTCCCTCCGAAGGACCGAACACCTGCAACACGCGGCGAGACTCAACCACCGCGGCCCTTCCGTCCGACGAGATCCCTCATGCGCTGCAACTCGGGCGCGCTCAAAATGAGCGCGCCGGCAAGGTAGACGACCAAGCCCGTCGCGGCCATGGCGGATAGCCCCGCCAGCGCGTCCCCCTTCGAGTCGTTTTCGAACAGCGACCCCACGAAGCCCATGGCGAGGGCGGCGACCACGCCGAGAAGCAGCGACCGCGCGACCGCCCCCGCGACGTCTCCGGCGATCAGGTTGATCCGATGACGCCGAAGTAACGCGATCAAAAAAGCGGTCCCGACGGCGAAGCCGATCGAATGCCCGAGCGCGAGCCCCGGAACCGCCCACTCGAATTCGGCTGCATAGAAGAGGACTGCCGCCGCAACGCTCGATATGACGACGGCAAGCCCGTTCACGAGCGCCGGCGTCTTGGCATCGCCCAGTGCGTAGTAGGCGCGCGTCAAGACGAGAAAAGCCGAGTAGGCCGGCAACCCGACGGCGAATGCCGCTATGACTCGTCCCACCAACTCGGCATCGCGCTGATCCATCAACCCGTACTCCAGCGTCAGGCGCGACAACGGCTCGCCCGCGACGGCGAGACCCGCGGCGATGGGAGCCAGGATGAACAAGAGCATCGAGGTCGCACTGCGCAGGCGCGTCTCGAGCGACTCCGTCTGGCCGCGTGCAACGTCCTCCGACATGGCGGGGAACAAGACGTGGAAGATCGGGGCCGCAAAGAGCGCATGCGGAACGAAGAAGAAGACGTAGGCCCACTGATAAGCGGCCACGCCCCCGGCGATCTGGTTCGCCAGCACGAGCACGACGATGAGCCCCGCCTGATACCCGCCTGCATAGCCCAGGGTCCACGCGCCCACCCGAGCTGCGCGTCCCACGGCGGGATGTTTGGTGTCGAAGCGCCAGCGGAACCGCCACCCCAGCCGGCGCAACTGCGGGACGAGACATACCGTCATCGCGACGACCCCCAGGGTCGTTCCGAGGCCGAGCACGAGCGTCTCGCCGGTCGTGACCGCGAAGACACCGCCGGGGCGCCCCTCGCGCATTGCCGCATAGAGCAGGTAGACGCCGATGACCAAGACGTTGTTGAAGATCGGAGCGATCGCCGGCATCGCAAAGCGCCGATGGGCGTGCAGCGCGCCGGTCATGATCATCCCGACGCCGTAGAAGATGACCTGGGGCGCGAACAGCCGCAGCAAAGACGTCCCGAGCTCGATCTCGCGCTCGCGCACGGCGGCGTTGTCGACACCGATGGTCAACAAACGCATGATCCAGGGCGCGGCGAGGGCGATGACCAGGGAGAGAAGCGCAAGTCCAACTAGCGCGACCGAGGTAAGGACGCTTGCGGCGTTCCATCCCTCCTCCGGTTCGCGACGAACCAGGTAGTCGACAAAGGTGGGCACGAAGACCGACGTCAGCACTCCGGCGGCGACGAGCTCGAAGACGACGTTCGGCGCGGTGTTGGCCGTCTGGTAGGTGTTCGCGAGATAGGTGCCGCCGAGTGTGGCTGCAACGACCATCACCCGGATGAAGCCCGTGACGCGCGAGATCGCGGTTGCAATCGTTATCGAGGCGGCCCCCCGGGCGAGAGACGCAGACGCAGGTGTATCGAGCGTGGTGTCTACCGACACGGCGCCGCTACTCGGAGGGCGTGGGTACCGGGGCCGCGGCACCGTCGTCGAGACCCCAGTGGCCCGTTACCTCGGGGGCCTCGTCCAATGCCAGAGCGATGGCGACGCGACCCGCAGGCGTCTCGCCGTTGTCGACCGTGCTAAACGGCGTCTCGGCAACGTCGCCGAGACGGAGGTCGGCGACGACGCCCCAGGTGCTATCGGACGTCTCCGCGACGACCAGCGGCGACCGTCTTCCGCCGAGCGTGGTCGCAAGCGTCTCCACGACGGGTTGCACCGCCCACTCCGGCTGATCCGGCGACCCCGTGAGGATCACGAAACCGGCGTCGGTCGGGACCGCCTCCTCCTCGCCGTCGATCGACAAGAAGCCCTCGTTCACGAGACGCTCTATCGCCTCGGCGGCGCGCAACTCCTCGTCTCCTCCGCTCCGGCGCGCTCGCGGCCGGGCCGCGTCGGTCAGCTCGTCGAGCTGCATCGCCAGTTCGCTCGCGAAGAGGTTGCGCAGCTGTCCAGGTTGCTGGAGGCCGGATTCGAGAGCCGTGGCCAGGTCCTCGCGCGCGCCCTCGTCTTCGAGTGCGAGTTTGTTGTTCAGCGTCAGCACGGAGGCAACCCGGCCGTCGGCCGCCTCCACGGCACCCTGCACCCCCTCCCGGAGCGCCCGATCGGCCCCCTCGGGTTGGATCAGGACTACCTGCTCGCTGGCGAGTTGACCCTCTAGAACCACGGGCTCGACTGCGTTCATGAACTCGAGGTTCTCGTCTATCCGCTCTTCGAGGTCGAGGATCTCGGCCTCGAGCGCCTCGTTGTCGCTCAAGACCGTTTCGACGTTCCGTTCGACCCGACGCAGAATCGGATCGCCGATGAACCCGGAGCCAAGCACTATCCCGAGCCCGAGCGAGAGGAACACCGCCACGATCGCAATGATGAAGAAGCGGAAGTCGATCAGAAGATCGACCTCCTCAACGAGAACCACAGGTCCTGGATGTCGTTCCACAACAGTTCCATGAGGAGCCGGAAGGGAGGCGACACCGCGACGACGACCGCCATCACGATCAGCGCGGCCGCGATCAACATCATCAAGTCGCGCCGCTTGATCCTCGTGCGATAAAGGCGGCTGACGCCCTTCGCGTCGACGAGGATTGGCCCGACGCGAAGACGAGTCAAAAACGTGGACGCCATTCCCTTTCGTCCCTTGTCCAAGAACTCGACGAGGTTCGCGTGCGTACCGACGGCGACGATGAGCTCGGCCCCCCGTTCGAACGCGAGCAACATCGCGATGTCCTCGGAGGTGCCCGTCGCTTCGAACAACACGGCTTCGAGGCCGAGGGCTTCGACCCGATCGAGTCCCGGCGCGCGGCCCCCCGGGTACGCGTGAACGACGATCTCGGCGCCCGAATGCAGGGCCTCGGTCGTGACCGAGTCCATGTCGCCGATGATCATGTCCGGGCGGAGCCCTACCTCGAGCAAGGCGTCCGCTCCCCCATCCACGCCCACCAGCAGCGGACGCATCTCGCGAATGTAGGGGCGAAGGGCGGCGATGTCTTCTTTGTAGTGATACCCGCGGACGACGACCAACACGTGACGTCCGTGGAAGTCGGTCTTGACCTCGGGCAAGCGAGCGGCCTCGAGCACGACGTCGCGCTCGTCGCGGATGAACTCGATCGTGTTCTCGGCGAAGCGCTCGATCTCGGATCCGATCCGCTTCTTGGTGTCGTCGAGCTGGCGTTTGAGCTCCTCGATCTCGAGGACGCGCCCGCGCGCTATCTCTTCGAGCCCGGCGCCGTTCGCCGTGAAAATGCGCCCATCACGGATCGTGACGCGCGAGCCCTCCGCCACGTTCATCACGTCGGGGCCCGCTTCGTCGATCACCGGTAGACCGGCCGAGCACAACAACAGGGGGCCCAGGTTCGGGTAGCGCCCGCTGGACGAGGCCGCCGCGTTGATCACCGCCTTCGGCTTGCGCTGGATGATCCCTTCGGCGGCAATCTGGTCGATGTCCTCGTGATTGATGATCGCGATCTCACCGGGCTGCAAGCGCGCGAGAAGGCGCTTCGTCCGGCGATCGACCCGCGCGGTCCCCGCGATGCCGCCGGGAGGAGGCTCGGTCGTGACCGGTCTGCGCCGCAGCTTGCCGATCACCGCGCGGCCCCCGCGGCAAGGTCGAGCAGCTCCTGCGCGTGCTCGTGCGCGCGTTCGCTGGCGGGGAGCCCGGCCAGCATCCGCGACAGCTCTGCGACGCGATCGTCTCCGCGGACGCGTTCGACGCGCGCGCTCGATCGCTCGCCGATTTGAGCCTTCACAACGCGGTAATGAGCATCGGCGAAGGCAGCGACTTGTGGAAGGTGAGTCACGACGAACACCTGTCGTCCGCTTTCCGCGACGTCCGCGAGCGCGCGACCAACGGCCTGCGCCGCCTGTCCTCCGACTCCCGCATCGACTTCGTCGAAGATGAGCGTTGCGGCTCCGCCCGAGGACGTCAGCAGGTGGAGCGCCAGCGCGATGCGCGAGAGCTCGCCCCCCGACGCGACCTTTCCCAGTGGACGCGCTGCCTCGCCGGGGTTCGCCGCGACGCGGAACTCGATGGTCTCGAGGCCCCCTTCGAACAACTCCCGCTCGGTCAGGCGTATCTCGAAACGAGCGCCGCCGAGGGCGAGCCGGTCCAGAGTGCCGGCCACCTCCGCCCCGAGTCTTTGAGCGGCGCGCCGTCGCAGCGACGTCAGGGTCTGCGCCGCAGCGCGGGCGGCGCGCTCGTGCTCTTCGGCCTCGCGCGTCCAGCGTTCGGTGTCTTCGTCGGCGGCCTCGAGCTCGTCGCGTCGCGCGCGCACCTCGTCTAGGTAACTCAGAACGTCCGCTACCGACTCTCCGTACTTCCTCTTCAGGCGCGCGATCGTCCCCAGTCGATCGCGCACACTCTCGAGCGCGACGGGATCCGGAGCAACGACGCGCCCGGAGAGCTCGGCGGCGACGTCTGCCACCTCGACCTCCGCTTGTTGCAGTCGCTCGACGAGCGGCGCCACGGCCGGGTCGATCTCCGTCAAGCGAGCCACCTCGGCCGACGCCGCCGCGATGTCGTCCTGGGCTCCCCCCTCGCCGGTGAGCCATTCGACTGCGGAAGTCAGGCGCGTGCCGATCGACTCGGCTCGTTCGAGGCGGGCGGCCTCGACCGCCAGAGTGTCCTCCTCATCGGCTTCGAGGCCGGCCTGTTCGATCTCGCGGATCTCGTAACGCAAGACGTCGAGCTCGCGTTCGCGCGCCCGACGATCCGACGTCAGCTCGTCCAGCCGTCGCCGGGCATGCAGCGCCCGGCGCCAGCGCTCGGCTACCGTCGCGGCGGCCTCCCTGGCCTCGTCCCCGGCATAGAGATCGAGCGTCGCGCGCTGCCACGCGGGGTCCGAGACCCGCCCGTGCTCGTGTTGGCCCGCTATCTCCACGAGCGACGCGGCGACCTCGACGAGGACTCCCGCGGTCGTCAGCTGGCCGTTGATCCGAGTCGTAGCGGAGCCGTTGACCGGCACCGTGCGCGCCACGACTATCTCGACATCGTCGGCGTCGTCGCCCGGTTCGATGAAGCCCCGGCTCGCGAGCGCGGCAATCGCGTCGTGGTCGTGCGGGAGAACGAAGCGGCCCTGGACCCGCGCGCGGTCGGCGCCGTCTCGAACCAGGAC
>JALZCA010000020.1 GCA_030863285.1 Actinomycetota bacterium
GCCGAACCGTCTTGAGAGCGATGCCGAGCGCCTCCCTGACGTGCGCGTGCAAGCGCTCGACCTCTGCGCTCGGCCGGCCCGGAACGAACGTGCGCGTCATGTCCGCGTAAGCACCCGTTCGCATGTCGCGCGGCCACACGTCGACGATGCAGGTTTCGTTCGGGAGTAGGGGGCCGGTGCCGGGGTCGTGACCGCGCATACCGTTCGAACCGGACTGAACGAGCAGGTCGTGACACTCGGTCTGCTGGGTAAGCAGTTCCTGCTCCATGGCCTGGCGCATCCATTCCGCGGTGAGGATCTCGCCTTCGAAGCGCAGGTGTCCGTCGCGTGTCGGCTCGGCTTCGCGCAACATCCGAGCCGCGGCGAGCATCGCGGTCTCTGCCGCACGCTGCGCCCGCTCGATACCCTCGAGCTCGGCGGGCGACTTCTGCCTGCGCCTCGCCCACCACAACTCCTCGTCGACCGCAATCTCGACGCCCTTGTCCTTCAGGTACTGCGCGAGCAAGACGGGGAACGTCGGAGGAACCGTGATCCTCTGCGCGCCGGTGCGCTTGAGGGCGCGCAGCACGATCTCGGCCGTAACGATCGATTGAGGTATCGATTCATCCCGGTTGAGCTCTTCGATGCCGAGCTCCTGCAGCGTCCAGAAGTCGTCGACGACGTCCTCGCGGCGCCCGAAGATGTCCTGTTCGAACATGCTCGCGACGACGATCCTCTTGCCGTCGTGTTCGATGAAAGTCACCGGATCGCCAAGTGCCTCGCCGATCTCGTGACGGAGAAACGGGTCGCGCAAAGGCACGTCGTGCAGCAACAAGGTAGTCATGAGCCGGTGATCCTAACGGGCACCCCGCGCCGTCGAAGTGCTTGCTTCGCATCCGCGATCCTGAACGCGCGGAAGTGGAATATGGACGCCGCGAGGGCCGCCTGAGCGCCGCCGATGTTGTCGTCCACCGCGTCTGCGAGGTGCTCCGGAGCACCTGCGCCCCCCGACGCGATGACCGGGACCGTTACCGCATCCGCGACCGCGCGCGTGAGCTCGAGGTCGTAGCCATCCGTCGTTCCGTCTTTATCCATAGAAGTCAGCAGGATCTCTCCCGCGCCGAGCTCTGCCACCGCGCGAGCCCACTCGACCGCGTCGCGCCCGGTAGCAGTGCGTCCGCCGTGGGCGAAGACCTCCCAGCGAGAGCTCTCCTCCGAGCGCCGCGCGTCGATGGCCACGACGATCGCCTGGGAGCCGAACTCGTCCGCGACCTCGCGTACGACCTCGGGCCGGTCCAGCGCGGCGGTATTCACCGCGGCCTTGTCGGCACCGGCTCGCAACAGCCTTCGCACGTCGTCGGCGGATCGAACGCCCCCACCCACCGTCAGCGGGATGAAGACTGACTCGGCCGTCCTGCGCGCGACGTCGAGGATGAGGTCTCGGCCCTCGTGCGATGCGGTTATGTCGAGGTAGACGATCTCATCCGCGCCCTCACGGTCGTAGCGGGCCGCCAGCTCAACCGGGTCACCGGCGTCGCGCAGATCCTCGAAGCGGACGCCCTTGACGACGCGGCCTTTGTCGACGTCGAGACAGGCGATCACGCGCCGCGCGAGCACCGGGGGGCCTAACGAGAAACCGCTAGCGGCTCAGCCGGACTCTTGGTCGTCGGACGTCCCCTCCGAGGTGTCGTCCTCATCGTCTGATTCGTTCTCGCCATCGTCGAGACGATCGCCGTTGCCTGTGCCCTCGTCGCCTCCCGGGGTGCCCGCATCGGGGTCGAGTGCGCCCGCGGTGGGCTCGTCGACCGAGACGTTGCCGGGGCCCGACTCGGCCCCGCCGCCCCCTCCGTCGCCATCGGGTTCCTCGGTTCCCGGCACCGGGAGATTGTCGTTCTCGTTTCCGAGGTCGTCGCTCTTTTGCTCCACATCGTCCTCCCAAGTTGTTCTCGCGATCGTCAAGACGATCGCTGCCTGTGTTCTCGCGATCGTCGAGACGATCGCTGATTACCGGCCTTCCTTCTCACCCTCCAGAACCGTCTCGTCGCGGCCCGCGACGATCTCGTCGGCGGCCAGGTTGGCCTGACCGACGTTGAACTTGTTCTCGTACAGCGCGCGCCCGACGATCGCGCCGCGCACGCCATCGCCGTGCAAGCGAGCAACCGAGCGCAGCTCGTCGAGCGAGCCGATGCCGCCCGACGCGATCACCGGTCGGTCGGTCGCGTCGGCGAGGCCCCGCACGCCATCTAGGTTCGGCCCCCACATCGTGCCGTCGCGCGTGATGTCGGTGTAGATGAACAACGACACACCTGCCGACTCGAACTGTTCGACCGCATCCATGAACGGGATCCCCGCGCCGACCGTCCAACCGTGTGACGAAAGCTTGTCGCCTCGAACGTCGAGCGACACCGCGATCCTTTCGCCGTAACGCTTGCACGCCTTGCGCAAGGACTCCGGGTCCTCGAGGGCGGCCGTTCCGATCACGGCTCGGTTTGCTCCGGCAGCGATCACCTCTTCGACGTCGTCGAGCGTGCGCAGGCCACCGCCGGCCTGCACGGGACAAGTAGCGCGCGCCACGACCTCGAGAACGAGCTCCCGATTGAGGCGTTCGCCCGTCTTGGCCCCGTCGAGGTCGACGATGTGGAGCCACCGCGCCCCCGCGCCGCACAGTCCGAGCGCCACCCGTACGGGGTCGTCCGAATAGACGCTCTCGGTGCCGAACCGGCCCTGCAACAAGCGAACGCAGCGACCCTCGGAGATGTCTACCGACGGATAGACCACGAAACTCAAGACCGGTTCACCCACCCTCTCAAGAACTCGATACCCGCCCGCCCGCTCTTTTCCGGATGGAACTGAACGAGCGTGGCCGACTCCGACTCAATGGCTGCTGCGAAGCGTTCGCCGTGCTCGCACCATCCCGACACGATGGACTCGTCCGACGGGTGCGCGGCGTAAGAATGGTCGAAGTAAAAGTACTCGTCTTTACCGTCTCCCGCCCACGCGACTTCGTTCCACCCGATGTGCGGGATCCGGACCTTTCCCTGAAGCTTCACCACGTCGCCGGCGATCACACCCAGCCCTCCGACGGGCCCGCGTTCCTCGGATCTCTCGAACAGGATCTGCATCCCCAGACAGATGCCGAGATAGGGACGTCCCGACTCGATCCAAGCAACGACCTCGTCGCGCAGGCGAGTCCGCTCGAGGTTCGCGATGCACCGCCCGAAGATCCCCTGTCCCGGAACGCACAGCGCGTCGGCGCGCTCGGTGCGTCCGGGGGCGTCGACGAGATCGACGTCTGCGCCCGCGGTTTCGAGTGCCTTTGCAACGCTACGGAGGTTGCCCATGCCGTAGTCGACGAGCGCGACCCTCACGCGGCCTCCCTCACAACACGCCCTTTGTGGACGGGACCTCGCCGGCCGCCCGCGGGTCGATCGCAACTGCCTCGCCCAGCGCGCGTGCTACGGCTTTGAAGATCGCCTCGACGCAATGGTGCGCGTTCGAGCCTTCGAGAAGGTGGACGTGCAGCGACAGGCCGGCAGAGCGACAAAGAGCCTGGAGGAACTCCTCGGTCAGATCGGTGTCGTAGGTCCCGATCGACTCGAGCGGCAACTCGACCCGGTAAACGAGGCGCGCCCGGCCCGAGATGTCGAGGGCGACCTGCGCCAGGGCCTCCTCCATCGGCACGAGGGCATCCCCGTAGCGCCGGATCCCGGTTTTGTCGCCCAGCGCGTCGTGCAACGCCTCGCCGAGGACTATCCCGCAGTCCTC
>JALZCA010000058.1 GCA_030863285.1 Actinomycetota bacterium
CCCGAAACCCATCTTTTGACCCTTCAAAACTACCTTTTCGAGCGACCTTGTGTTCCCCACGTCACCTCGACCCGAGCGTCGGCGCCTGTCGAGAATGGTTCCCTCGAACGAGGGGGCCTCATTCGTCGATCGGCCGCGTCGCTGCTGCCCCGGGAAGGCGGATCGAGAAAGTAGACCCGTGACCGACCTGGGAGCTCACCGACACCTCTCCACCATGCTTTTCGATGATGGTCCTGGTGATCGACAGCCCCAGCCCGCTTCCTTCGATGCCCTTGTCTTTGGCATCTTGCGCTCTGAAGAACGTATCGAATAGGCGCTCCTGGTCGCTCTGTGAGATGCCGATGCCGGAGTCCCGCACGGCGCAGGAAACAAACCCATCGACTTTGTCGACGGTCACGGTGACCCGGCCGCCCGACCTCGAGAACTTGAGGGCATTGGAGATGAGGTTGTCGAGCGCCTGCGATAGCTGCTCGCTGTCGCCTCGGATAGCTCCCCGGTCGCGGACGTCCAAAAGGAGTTCGACCTCTCGGCTCTCGGCCAGAAGCTTCGCCGACTCGACCGCTTCTTGAGCGAGAGTGGCCATCTCCAACGACGTGGTTTCGCTCGACCTTTCTCCTCGGCGGAGCATCTGGAGAAGACTGTCGACCAACCTGTAGAGGCGCGTCGTGTTGCGGTCGACGACGCGCAACGCGTCTCGCTGTTCCGTGGTGAGGTCGCCGGACTCCTCGACCAACTCGAGATAGCCCATTATCGAGGTCAGAGGCGTTCGCAACTCGTGGGAGGCCCCCGCGACAAAATGACGCTGTGCACGGTTCAGTAGCGCCAGATCGGCATTGGCCCTGTCCCGCTCGGCATCGAGCCGATCGATTGTGACCGCAATCGACATGACGAGGATCACCAACACGATGACGGACACGATCGTTACCAGGGTCACCCCGAAGGCCGTTGGGTAGAGGCCGGCCCGTTCACCGAGGACCCTCACGAGCCCGACGACGATCGGAAAGATCGTGACGACCGGAAGCAGACGGCGGGCGACGAGCCCCCCAAGCCCCTTGCTCAAGAAGACGCGCGTGAATCCCGTCTCGGTCTCCGTGTAAACGATGGCGACGCCCAGCAAAATGCAAGCGACGCCCGTGTGTACCGCCATCGGGGAGTAGTTGATCGGTCCCTCGAAGGCCGAGACGCCATAGAGGTATCCGGTCAGTGACATGACTCCGATAGATGCAACCGCGAACGAGACCCCGTGAGCCAAGTTAATCCGCCGCCGACGGGACCCAAGCATCAGGACGGCGCAGCCCAACCCGACGAAAGCCAAGGCGGTGCTCGGAGGTGGTCGACCCGGCGTCGAAGTTCCGTCCGTCCCGAGATCCGGGCCGAAGAGAACCCGATCGATGCCGGCGTTCCATCCGAGCGCGTGCTCCGCCAAGGTGATCAGACCCAAAGCGGTCACGAAGATGGCAAGCGCTCTGGCAGCGTGCGTGTGCCCGGCCTTGAAGGCCAGCACGGATGCGCCCGCCGCGACGATACCCACCGCGCTGTTGGGCATCATCGGTACGAAGGACGGCGAGATGCTCTTGAGAGAAGGAGCGTCGAGGAGCCAACCCACGAGTACTACGAGCCCAATCCCGATTGCGGCTCCGGCCGTCACCGTCGCAAGCCGTCTGGCCCGTGCGGAGAGATCTTCGTCTACAGGGACAATTGCGCCGAACTCAGACATACTGCAACTCTAAGGCGATTGATCGGAGCATCGTGAGGTACGAACAATGGCTCGAATCCTGGTGGTCGAAGACGAAGAGGACATCCTCAACCTGATCCGGATCCGCCTGCGAAAGGCGGGTCACCAAGTAGCGGCGTTGTCTCGCCCCGAGGATGCGCTGCAGGTTGTCAACCAGTCTCCACCAGATCTGGTTGTGCTGGACGTGGGCCTCCCCGGCATGAACGGCCTCGAGCTGCTCGAGGAACTGCGCGGGCGGCCGGGCTTGGACGACGTCCCCGCGATCTTCCTCAGCGCGCACGTTCGGGAAGAGGACGTGGAGGCCGGGCGATCGATGGAAGCCGTCTACCTGACGAAACCCTTCGTCGCGACCGCGTTGCTCAACGCGGTCGAGAAGATTCTGGACGGCCGCGAGGACGACGCTTCCTCGACGGACTCATCCGACCCTTACGGCTAGACAAGCCCTCCTGAGCGGGCGTGGACGGTTAGTTGCCCAGCCGCTCGTTTATTGCTTTCGTCAGCACCGGGAACAGCGTGTAGAGCACGATCGCCGCGACCGCGATGGGCAACGCGAACACAAGATTCGACCGTTCCAAGAACGTGAACGCCAGCGCGGCCCCCGCGCCGAGCGCAGACCACATGTACATCACGATCACGGCCTGGCGATGACCGTGGCCGAGATCCATCAGGCGATGGTGCAGGTGCTCCTTGTCTGCGTGAAAGATGCTGACCCGACGCCGGGCGCGGCGAATGACCGCGAGGATCCCGTCGAGTAGCGGCAGCGCGACGACGAGCGCCGGAACTAGCAACGGCACGTAGGCCAGGATGACCTCGGACGCGGACTCCGGCAGCTGCGTCTGGCCCACGCCCACGACCGTCGCGGAGCCGAGCACGAGGCCCAGCAACATCGAACCCGAGTCGCCCATGAAGATGCTCGCCGGGTGGAAGTTGTAGCGCAGGAACCCGAGGGTCACGCCGACCACCATGATCGCCACGAGGGGGGCCGACGGCGTCGCGCCCAGCCCTTGCGACAGCGCCAGCTGAAAGGTGTAGACGAAGAAGGACGAGGCTGCGATCGCGCAGATCCCCGCCGCCAGTCCGTCGAGGCCGTCGATGAGGTTGACCGCGTTGATCATCGCCACCAACCAGAACACGGTGACGAGCACCGACACGTCCTCACTCAGCGAGAGGGCTCCCCCACCGGGCATCAAGAAGAACTCCATCTTCACGCCCGACAAGAACACGACGCCCGATGCGAACACCTGTCCGGCGAGCTTCACGGGGGCCGGCAGCGGACGCAGATCGTCGACGATCCCCAGCGCGAACACGAGCACGGCTCCGGCTCCGATACCGAGTAGCTCGGAGGTCTGCGTGAAGACCTTGCGGAACTCCGGCATCACCCATGCGACCACTCCGGCGACGAGAAGTCCCAGGAAGATCCCGATCCCACCCAGAGTTGGAGTCGCGCGCGCGTGCACCTTGCGGTCGTTGGGCCGGTCGATGACCCCGGTCTTCAGCGCGAACAGGCGGACCGCGGGCGTAGCCGCAAAGGTAACCGCGAGCGCGATCAGGCCGACCAGGAAGTAAGGAGTCATCGCCGCAAACCTATATACCCGAACCCGCTGCGGGAAGCAGGATTATTGGATTTCTTCGCGCCCGGTCAGGCGGCGTCGGGATAGGGGCGGAAGCGGCTCGTGAGCGACTTCACGGCCCCCGCAACCTCCGTCTTTACCGACTCCGAGTCGTCCTTGAGGACCCGGGCCATGAGGCGGGCCACCTCGGAGACGTCCTCCTCCTTCATCCCGCACGTCGTCATCGCGGGGGTCCCGATCCGGATACCCGACGACACAAAGGGCTTCTCGGGGTCGTACGGGATGGCGTTCTTGTTGACCGTGATGCCGACGTCGTCGAGACGCGCTTCCGCCTCTTTGCCGGTGAGGCCGACCGGACGAAGGTCCACCAGCATGAGGTGGTTGTCGGTCCCGCCCGAGACGATCCGCAACCCTTCCTCCGCCAAGGTCGAGGCCACGGCGCGCGCGTTGGCGACGACCTGGTGCGCGTAGGAGCGGAACTCCTCGCCTGACGCCTCGGCGAACGCGACCGCCTTCGCGGCGATCGAGTGCATCATCGGCCCGCCCTGCCAGCCGGGGAACACGCTCTTGTCTATCGCCTTGGCGTGCTCCTCTTTGCACATGATCATGGCGCCGCGGGGGCCGCGCAGCGTCTTGTGCGTGGTGCAGGTGACGACATCCGCGTGCTCGACCGGGTTCGGGTGCGCACCTCCTGCGACCAGCCCGATGAAGTGCGCGGCATCGACGACGAAGGTCGCACCGACGTCGTCGGCGATCTCGCGGAAGGCGGCGAAGTCCCAGATGCGCGAGTACGCGGTCGCGCCGGCGACGATCAACTTCGGTTGCTCGCGTTTGGCGATGTCGCGCACCTCGTCGTAGTCGATCAGCTCGTCCTCCTGGCGGACGCCGTAGGACACGACGTTGAACATCCTGCCGGTGAAGTTCACGTGCGACCCGTGCGTGAGATGGCCCCCGTGAGCGAGCTCCATCCCCATGAAGGTGTCACCGGGCTCGAGAAAGGCGAAGAACGCGGCAAGGTTCGCCTGTGCCCCCGCATGGGGCTGCACGTTGACGTGCTCTGCGTTGAACAAACGCTTCGCGCGCTCGATCGCCAGGTTCTCTACGACGTCGACGTATTCACAGCCGCCGTAATAGCGGCGGCCCGGATAGCCCTCTGCGTACTTGTTCGTGAGCGGAGTCCCGAGCGCGGCGAGAACCGCGGGCGAGGAGAAGTTCTCCGACGCGATGAGCTCGAGCTTCGTGTTCTCGCGCCGGACCTCGTCGAGGATGGCCTCCGCCGTCTCTGGATCGACCTTTTCGACTGCGGCCCAGTCGGACCATCCCGGATTGCTCATGGCTACCCGCACTCCTCCCTCTCGATGTCCTTGATCTGTCCGACTCGGCGCTCGTGACGTCCCCCCTCGAACGGCGTGTTCAGGAACGCGTCCACGATTGCCAGCGCGAACGTCGGCGCGAGGATCCTGGCCCCCAACGACAGCATGTTTGCGTCGTTGTGCTCGCGGGCGAGCCGCGCGGTGAACTCGTCTTGACACAGAGCGGCACGCACGCCGTGGACCTTGTTCGCCGCGATCTGCTCGCCCTGCCCACTTCCTCCGAAGACGATGCCCCGATCGGCTTCTGCGCGCGCGACGGCTCTGCCCACTGCGGCGCAGATCGGCGGGTAGTCAACGGGTTCTTCCGAGTCGGTCCCTAGATCGAGGACCTCGTGCCCGAGGTCGGCCAAGTGCTTGGCGACCTCGACCTTCAGCGGGTATCCGGCGTGGTCGGCGCCGAGAGCGATCTTCACGTCACGCATCCTATCGGCGGCCCGCAGGCGCAGAACGGAGATCGACTCGTTTCGCAGCGACGCGGCTCTCGGGCGGGAACGACGTTATTTACTTCTACTCGCAGAGGACCTCGGCGAGGACTTCGACGCCGGCCCT
>JALZCA010000142.1 GCA_030863285.1 Actinomycetota bacterium
CAGCGGACCCTTGATCGGGACGCGGGAATTGCCCGAGGGCGACGCGGAACTGACCGGCGCGATGCAGACGGCGGGCGAAGCCGTCGTCGACCTCGACGATGGGCTCTTGCGGACCGCCCGTTCGTTCACGACCTACGACTGGGATGTGAACGTCGTCCCGCAGGATGCGGCAAACCCCGTCACCGGGACCCTTCAACTCGAGCAGGACCTCACTCTGACGAAGATCTCCGAGGAAGCTCCGGAGTAGCTAGTCGCTTTCCATTAGCTCGTCGGCCCCCACGATGATGTGGATCGACACCTCCGACGACAGGTCTGCGGGTTTGGGTTGCACGGGCCACTCGAAGTGCGCGGCAAGTGCCTCGGCCGCCTTCTGTGACTCTTGGGACGAGAAGTACACGATCGTGTCGGGGCGCGCGAGGTAGGGGTTGATCGCCGCGATCTCGTAACCCAGATGCTCGAGCTGCTCGGCGACGCGATCGTCGGCCTCTGGATCGGCGGTCCCGTTGAGGATTTGGACCGTGACGCCTTCGGTGATGAGCTTCGGCGCCTCTTCATCGTCCCCGTCGCCCTCGCTTGGCGACTTGGATGGTTCGGGAGACGGACTGGCTTCCTCCGTCTCCTCCGGCTCAGGGGTCTCGCTTTCAGTCGGGGTCGGCTCCTCTGCCGGCACCGCGGCTTTCCTCTCGGGTGTCGTCGGAGGAGGTTGGACGTCACTTCCCAGCGCGTCGACGGCGATCCACACCGCGGCGATCGCGACTACGGCGACGATCAGCCACGGGAGGAACCACAGGAGAGCCGACCGATAAAAGGCGGTCTGGTCGCCGGCTGAGTGCCGGCCCACGGGTTTGTCGGCCACGTCAACCTCGCGTTGCGCGATCCTTCGCGTTCGTCGCGTGCGTCATGCGCGCGAGTCCTATCTCTGGGTGGGCGAGTACTCGGCTCCCAGGAGTCGAGCCACCCGTTGACGCTGGCGGTAGACGCGCAGCCGCTTGAGCCTCTTGACGAGGATCGGGTCGTGCTCGAGAGCGGCGGGGTTCTCGAGCAACTCGTTCAAGAGTTGGTAGTAGCGGGTGGCCGACATGTCGAAGCGCTCGCGGATCGCTCGGTCCTTGGCCCCGGCGTGCTTCCACCAGGACCGCTCGAAATCGAGGATGTCGATGTCCCTCTGGCTCAATCCCATGCGGGCAGCCTAGAGGCGAACCTCCCTGAAACGACGGATTTGTGCGCTCTATGGTGCGCAGGTCCTAGGGGAACAGACCTCTCGTCAAGTGCGCTTCCGCGACGCGCCCGACTCCGATCCAATGGGCCGCCTGGCGCATCGTGAGGCCCTTCGACTCGGCAAGATCGTGGACCTGGACGAAGGCGCTCTCCATGATCTGGCGCAAGCGGTCGTTGACCTCGTCGTCGGACCAGAAGTACGCCTGGATGTCCTGGACCCACTCGAAGTAAGAGACCGTGACCCCGCCCGCGTTCGCAAGGATGTCGGGGACCACGAAGATCCCCCGGTCGTTGAGGATCCTGTCGGCCTCGAAGGTCACCGGTCCGTTGGCGGCCTCGCACACGATGCGGGCCCTGACGGCGTCCGCGTTCTTGACCGTGATGACGCCCTCGATCGCAGCGGGGATGAGGACGTCGCATTCCACCTCGAGCAACTCCTCGTTCGTGATCGCATCGGCCCCGGAAAAGCCGGAGACGACACCCGCCTCCTTCTTGTGGCGGTTGATCGCCTCGGGATCGAGCCCGCGCTCGCGATAGAGCCCGCCGTCCACGTCGGACACCGCGACGACGCGACAGCCCGCGTCGTGGAGGAGTTGCGCCGCATACCCGCCTACCTTGCCGTACCCCTGGATGGCGACGCTGACCTCGTCGATGCCGAGACCGAGCGTCTTCAGGGTGCTGAAGACCATGTACATGACGCCGCGCGAAGTCGCCCCTGCTCGCCCACGAGATCCTCCGATTGAAACGGGCTTGCCGGTAACGACTCCGGGAACCGAGTACCCCTGGTTCATGGAGTACGTGTCCATGATCCACGACATGATCTCTTCGTTGGTGTTCATGTCGGGGGCGGGGATGTCGCGCTCCGGACCGATGAACGGAAGGATCTCCGACGCGTAACGTCGTGTCATGCGCTCGAGCTCGGAGCGATTGAGCTCTTTCGAGTCGACCGCCACACCGCCTTTGGCTCCGCCGAACGGAATGCCCGCGATCGCGCACTTCCACGTCATCCACATGGCGAGCGCCTTCACTTCATCGAGCGTGACGTCGGGGTGGTAGCGGATGCCTCCCTTCGCCGGACCGCGCGTCACGTTGTGATGGACGCGATAGCCCTGGCATACCTGCGTCGAGCCGTCCTCTCTGCGGAAGGGAACCGAGACGATCAGCGCGCGCTTCGGAGAGCGAAGCGTTTCGTGTACGCCCGGGGCGAGGCCCATAAGCTCTGCGGCTTCGTCGAGTTGCGCGAGAGCGGTTTCCCACGCGGAATCGCCGGAGGTGTCTCTGTCTACAGTCTTATCTTCAGGATCCAACACGTCTCCATTGACATGATGTCCTCGCGATCGTCGAGACGATCGCTGCCTGTGCTCTCGCGGTCGTCGAGACGATCGCTGTTCTCTCCGGGCCTGCGAGATGTTGCGAGCTGGAGACAGGATTCGAACCTGCGACCGGCCGCTTACAAGGCGGCTGCTCTACCAGGCTGAGCTACTCCAGCGTCTCGTCAAGCGTAACGCTTCAGTTCCTTGTGCCCGCGGACCGCTCGGTTATGTGTTGCTCGAGCTTGCGCTTGATCCTTTGCAGCGCGTTGTCGATCGACTTCACGTGACGGCCGAGCGTGTCGGCGATCTCTTGATACGACTTGCCGTCCATGTACAACTGAAGAACCTCGGTCTCCAACTCCGACAGCAATTCGTCGACGGAGGTCTTGATGCTTGCGATCTCCTCCGCCGAGATCACCAGCTCGGCGGGATCGACCAGCGCAGGGCTCACCAGTGAATCCGCAAGCGCGCGCTCGGTTCCGTCAACGTCCTGCAGGGGCTTGTTCAAGGAGACGTACGAGTTGAGAGGGATGTGCTTCTGGCGGGTCGCGGTTTTGATCGCGGTGATGATCTGTCGGGTGATGCAGAGCTCTGCAAACGCGCGGAAGGCGGTGTTGTGCGATTCGTCGAAGTCGCGGATCGCTTTGAAGAGGCCGATCATCCCTTCTTGAACGATGTCCTCGCGGTCCGCGCCCGCAAGGAAGTAGGAGCGCGCCTTGGCGCGCGCGTAGTGGCGATACCGCGACAAAAGCAGCTCCAAAGCTTGCTCGTCACCCGCCCGAGCGGATGCCGCGAGCGCCTCGTCGCTCTCGACGAGGGGTTCCTCGAGCTGCCCGGCCGCAGTGCTCATCACGTTCACGACTTCACAGAGTAGCCGAATGACCGCGCCGGCGGGCGATCTCGAACATTGCGACCGCTCCCGCAACGGCCACGTTGAGCGACTCGATCCGGCCCCGGGAGGGGATACGAACCAGCGCATCGCACCTCTCGCGCACGCCCCGGGAGATGCCCCGGTCCTCGGCCCCCAGGACCAGCCCGACCGGCGGCTCCATGAGGTTTGACGACCAGATGTCCTCGTCACCCGACCCGTCGAGCCCGACCAGCCAGACGCCGTTCCGCCGCGCCTCGTCGAGGGCCGCTCCGAGGTTGCCCACGCGGGCGACCGGAACGACCTCGGCGGCGCCGGCCGACACGCGACGAACCGCCTGGGTGACCCCGACCGAGCGATGGGCCGGGATCACCACTCCGTCGAACCCGGCCCCGTCGGCACTTCGCAGCAGGGATCCGACGTTGTGGGGATCCATTACGCCGTCGAGGAACAGCAGGGTCGGTGCTTCGGAGGCGAGCAACCCGGGCAGCGGCGTGTAGCGAAAGCGGCTCGTCAATGCGACAACGCCCTGGTGATTGCCGCCGTCGGCCAGGCGGTCGACGTCCTCGGGTGGAGCGGCCTCGACCGGCACGCCGCGCTGGCCGGCAAGAGAGCGGATCTCGTCGAGAACGGGGGCCGGACGCACGCGCTCGGACACGAGCACGCGCTGCACCGCGCGGCCCGCCCGGAGCAACTCGAGAACGGGGCGTCTCCCGACCACCGCGTCCATACCCCCGTCCGACGAAGCCCGGCGCCGACTCATGCTCGCCCTAGTCGCACGCGCGAAGCCGGGTACGGTCAGATCCGCCAGCGGGGACCCGCGGGCGTGTCTTCGATCGAGATCCCGAGATCCTGGAGCTTCTCCCGGATCGAATCCGCGCGGTCGAAGGCCTTCTCCCGACGTGCTTGCTCTCGCAATTCGAGCAGGTAGTCGAGGAGGCGACCGGTGAGCTCGGAGCCGACCGTCGGCGACTCGAAAGTCAGGTTGAGGACCGTCGTCATCTCCAGGAACGCCTCGACGTGAGCACGCAACTCTTTGAGCGCTTCATCGGCACCGCGCTGTGCTTCCTCGACGAGCTTGTTGCCGGCCCGGACGTGGTCGTGCAGCACGGCGAGGGCGCCAGCCGAGTTGAAGTCGTCGTCCATCGCGGCTACGAAACGAGTGATCGACTCGTCGTCGTGCCCGTCCTCGTCTATAGGGCGACGCGGCGCCTCCGGAGCGGTGGGCATGTCCGCACCGAGTGCGTGACGCGATATCTCGTAGAAGTTCGCGAGTCGCTCGTACGCTTGTTTCGCGTCATCGAGAGCGGCCGAGGTAAACGTGGCCTGGCTCCTGTACGAAGACGTCAGGACCCAATAACGCGCTACCTCGCCGCTGTAGTGATCGAGCAAATCGCGGACTAGCACGACGTTGCCCAGCGACTTCGACATCTTTTCGGCTTCCATCTGCACGAGGCCGGCGTGCAGCCAGTGGCGAGCAAAGGGAACGTCCTCGTCCGACAACGCCTCGGCCTGGGCTATCTCGTTCTCGTGGTGGGGGAAGATCAGGTCGGTCGCGCCGCCGTGTATGTCGAAGCCCATCCCGAGGTGCTTGGTGGACATGATCGAACACTCGATGTGCCAGCCGGGCCGCCCCGGCCCCCACGGAGACTCCCACGCGGGTTCGCCCTCCTTAGCCGTCTTCCACAAGGCGAAGTCCAGCGGGTGCTTCTTCTTCTCGCTCGGCTCGATCCGCTCGCCGGCCCTCATCTCGTCGAGCGTGCGGTTCGAGAGCTTCCCGTAGCCCGAGAACTTCTCGACTGCGAAATAGACGTCTCCGCCCGACTCGTAGGCCGCGCCTTTGTCCACCAAACGCTGGATCCCCTCGATCATGTCGTCGATGTGCTCGGTCGCGAGGGCAAGGATCGTCGGGGGCTCTGCCCCCAGCGCACGCATGTCCTCTTCGAAAGCGCGGGCGTACTTCTCTGCCACCTCGTCGGGCGTGATCCTCTCGACCTGCGCGCGCTCGATGATCTTGTCGTCGACGTCCGTGTAGTTCATGACGTAGGTGACGTCCAAGCCGCGGTACGTCAGGTAACGGCGGATCTGGTCGTACCAGACCAGCGTCCGCACGTTTCCTATGTGCGCGTAGTTGTAGACGGTAAGCCCGCACGCGTACATCGCGACCTTGCCGGGATCGCGCGGGTCGAGGTCGACTTCGGCGCGAGCAAGCGTGTCGTAGACGCGGATCGACATGGCGGCAAGACTAAGCGAGAGCTTGTTTGGCGCCGCGAGAGCGCGCCGAGACGAGATCAGCCGATCGGCGCGTCCGGCCGCTCGATCAGTACCACGGCCATGGCCGCGATCCCTTCGGTCCTGCCGGTGAAGCCGAGCCCGTCCGTCGTCGTCCCCTTTATCCACACCGCCGAAGTCGCGAGACCGAGGCTCGCCGCGACGACGTCGATCATCTCCTCCCTGTACGGCGCGAGCTTCGGCATCTGGGCCACGACCGTCGCATCCACGTTGACGATCGACCACCTGGCATCCGATACCGCCTTGGCGGTGTGCGAGAGGATCTCCAGGCTCGACGCGCCCGCCCATCTGTCGTCGTTGGGGAACAAGGTCCCGAGGTCGCCGAGGCGCGCCGCTCCCAGAAGCGCGTCGGCGATCGCGTGACTGACGACGTCGGCGTCGGAGTGGCCCGACAGACCGGGTGCGTCCGGTATCGATACCCCGCCCAGTACCAGCTCGCGCGACTCGTCAAAGGCATGCACGTCGTAACCGAACCCGACCCGCATCACGAGCGCATCATCGCCTCGGCAAGAGACAGATCCTCGGGATAGGTGATCTTGATGTTCCGGCGCGTGCCCGCAACGGTGGCGACGCGGCCCCCGTAGCGCTCGATCAACTCGGCGTCGTCGGTGGACTCGTAACCTTCTGAACGCGCACGCTCGTGTGCGGCTCGCAAAGTCTCGGTGTGGAACGCCTGGGGCGTCTGCGACAGCACCAGCGTGCTCCGGTCGATCGTCCTGCGTATGACGCCGGAGCGCGCCTCTTTGAGCGTCTCGCCGACGGGGATCACAGGGATCGCCGCGTCGCGGTCGCGCAGCGCGGCCAGCAACGCGTCGACGACTTCTTCTTCGATAAACGGACGCGCAGCGTCGTGAACGAGCACCACCGGCGTCCGGATCACGTCGAGGCCTGCCGCTACCGACGCCTGTCGCACGGCGCCACCCTCGACCACGTCCACGCCGCGCACGGACGCAACTTGCTCGCGGAGCCACTCCGTCCGATCGGCGGGCGCCGCAATCACGACGCGTTCACAACCGACGTCCAGCAACCTTTGGAGTGCCCACGAGAAAACCGGACGACCGGCCAAAGAGACGAATTGCTTGGGGACCGGCGAGCCCGTCCGCTCGCCGCGACCGCCCGCGGCAAGGATTGCGGAGAGGCCTTCTCGGGTAGAGCGAGTTACCCCAGCACCTCGTCGAGCATCTTCTCGGCCTCCTCCTCGTTGCAGCTCTTGGAGAAGGTGAGCTCGGAGACGAGGATCTGGCGGGCCTTGTTGAGCATGCGCTTCTCGCCGGCCGACAGACCCTTTTCCTTGTCCCGCTGGTGGAGGCTGCGGACGACGTCGGCGACCTGGTAGATGTCGCCCGACTTGAGCTTTTCGACGTTGGCTTTGAAGCGGCGCGACCAGTTGGTCGTGTTGGTGGTCGGCTCGTTCTTCTTGAGGACCTTGAAGACCTTGGGTACTTCTTTCTCGGGGGTCACCTCACGCAGTCCGACATCCTCGGTCGAGTCGGTCGGGACCATCAAGGTGAGCTCTCCATAGGCCAGCTTGAGGATGTAGTACTCGCGGGTCTCGCCGAGGAGGTCTCGCTCTTCGACTCTCTCGATCACGGCGGCGCCGTGGTGCGGGTAAACAACCTTGTCGCCTATGTCAAATGAGCCCAAAACAACCTCCGCGCAACTCGATCGTGCGGCACCGATGGGGCGCCTTAATCGGAATGCCGAGGTTCGCTCACCGGTTCGCCTCGGTCAATCAAGGGTAGCACGGCGTCGGCCCCCGGCTTCTCTTGCTGACCGGTCCGGCGCACCCGCAAAGCGCAGCGCGGATGCGAGATCCGACGCGGGTTCGATCCGTATCCCAATTGCATCCGACTTCGTTCCGCAAGGCACGATTGCAGTCTCGAAACCCAGCCGCGCGGCCTCCGCAAGTCGGCGCTGCATGCCCGGAACGCGGCGCACCTCGCCGCTCAAGCCGACCTCGCCGATAGCAACGGTCCGTGGATCCACCGGTGCATTGCGCGCGGCCGAGGCGAGCGCGAGGCCGAGGGCGAGATCGACTGCGGTTTCCTTGACGACGATCCCGCCGGCGGCCGACACGAACACATCGCGGTCGTCGAATCCGATCCCGCCCTTTTCCGACAAGACGGCACAGGCCAGAGCAAGACGGCGTTGTTCGAGGCCCAGCGACACACGCCGGGGTTGCGGGAAGGGGCACTTCGTAACGAGCGCCTGTAGCTCGACCAGCATCGGACGGACGCCGTCGAGACTCGGAAAGACGACCGAGCCCGTGGCACCGGGGTGACGAT
>JALZCA010000068.1 GCA_030863285.1 Actinomycetota bacterium
AGTCAGCTCGGTGAGGAACACCAGGTCGGGCGCGCGAGGTGCAGAGGAAACGCGGTCCACGAAAGTCGTCCAATCGTGCTCGGGCAGGAGGTGTTCGAGGTTTGCGGTCCACACCATCAAGCTCGACGACGAGGTATTGCCGGGCTGCGGTCCTTTGCCCCCGTTCGTCTCGTCGCACGCACCGAGGATCGTCGCCCCGATTGCCGCGGCCAGCGTCAGGACGATTGTTCGCAAGCTCGCGCTCTGTCCGGGTCCTGCACGCACTTGTCGCCTTCGGAGTGCTCGCCTCCGTTGAGCAGGTCGTTGTCGATGATGTCGTCGAGCGAGTCCAGTACGTCGTCGTCGTCCTCGCCGTTCATCGTGTCTTGGCCGTCGTTACCGATCATCCGGTCACGACCGGCCCCTCCGAACAGCTGGTCGTTGCCCCAGTCGGCGTCGATGACGTCGTCGCCGTCGTCACCGCGCAGCAAGTCGCTCAGCGCCTGGCCGAGGAGCACGTCGTCGCCCGAGCCCCCTTCCAGCGTGTCGGCCCCCGGGGTGCAGGACGCCCAGATGCACTCCTCGTCGGTCTTTGGCTCGACGTATTCGTTTTCGTTGTAGACGTCGCCCATCAAGACGTCGTGCCCGATCCCGCCGTAGATCTCGTCGTCTTCCGTTCCGCCTTGGACGAAGTCGTCGCCGGAGCCGCCGTAGATCTCGTCGAACGCGACGCGCCCGCGCACTACGTCATCACCGGTGCCTCCGTACGCGATGTCATCTTCCGAAACGCCCGACACGTTGTCTTGTCCGTCGCTGCCGTACATCAGGTCTTTGCCGCCTTCGCCGCTCAAGACGTCGTCGTCCGGCCCCCCGTCGATAATGTCGTCGCCCCCGAGAGCGAAGACCGTGTCGCGTCCCGCCCCGGCGAGAAACACGTCGTCTCCCGCGTCGTAGATGTCGCCCACTTCGTGTTCGATCGCCGTGAGCGTGTCGTTTCCGTCCTCGCCTGCGAGACGGTCCTCTCCGTCGTCTCCGACTAGCGAGTCGTTGCCCGGCCCCCCGCACACGAGATCGTTGCCCCCGGCTCCGTGGACCGTGTCGTGTCCGTCGCCAACTGCGATGACGTCGTTGCCGGAGGTCCCGGTGATCGTGTCCGCTCGGTCGGTTCCGTTGATGGTGACGCGTTCGTCGAAGCAAAGGAGTTGGTTGCCCTCTCCAGTCGTGCCTCCGGTCTCGCTCGTCGAGAGATCGTTGGGATCGCCGGTTTCTTCTTCCTCCGGAGCGGCTCCGTCGTGCATCTCACAGGCAAAGGCTGGGTCCGGATCGCCACGGCAGACGTCGGCCATGAGCTCGTCGCCGCCCACGGCCTCGTCGTTGTCCGCGACTCCGTCGGCAACGTCGACCACGTCGTCTCCGCTCCCGCCCTCGGCGCGGTCGTCTCCCTCGCCGCCGGTCAGGAGGTCGTAGCCCTCGTTGCCGCGTACGTGGTCGTTGCCGCCTTCGCCGTCGATCCGGTCGTTCTGGTCGGACCCGCTGATGTCGTCGTCGCCCTCGCCGCCTTTGGCGATGTCCTCTTGCAAGCCGCCGATGATGACGTCGTTTTCGTCGCCGCCGTAGATGATGTCGCTTCCGCCGACGCCGTCGATGTGGTCGTTGCCGGCATCTCCGAACATCGAGTCGTCGTCGACCTGGCCCAGCATGTGGTCGTCGCCCTCGCCGCCGTACATCGAATCGTCGCCGACACCCCCTGCAACGAGGTCGTCATCGTCGTCTCCGGCGAGGGTGTCGTCGCCCGGCGCAGCGCGGACCTCGTCCGCACCGGTTCCTCCGGTGAGCGAATCGTGGCCTTCACCGCCGAGCAGGTAGTCGTCACCGGCCATGCCCGCCAGGATGTCCTCGCCGATCGACCCGTCGGCACGGTCGTTCCCCTCGGCGGTCAGAATGGAGTCGTTGCCGGGCCCCCCGCACAACAGATCGTGTCCTTCGAGGCCGCGCACGACGTCGTTTCCGCCGCGCCCTACGATGACGTCGGTAGCGTCGGTCCCGGCGAGCTCGTCGTCCTTGTTGGTTCCTTCGATCGTCGCCGCCCGCCCGAAGCAGGACCGCGGGCCCGCGGCGGTCTCGAGACCTGCGAAGGGGCTTGGATCAGACGGAGGAGGTTCGGGTTCTGCCTGCGAGGTGCACGCACCGAGCAGCAGCGCGGCCGCGAGCAAAGCGCGCGTCAAGCGCGCCGTCGGGGAGTTAGTCACCGCGTTGCACCGCCTCCGGTGGTTTCCAAGCCGTCAGGAAAGGTGCGGCAGCCGATGGTCAATGGGCCGCAGACGACGACGATCATAGTGGTCACGCCTTGAAGCCCGGAGGCGGCTGCGACGTCCCGAAGGCGCAGCGCATGATGGCCGGCATGTCGGACGACAGGAACGTCGCGGAAAAGACCTGTTCGTCGCCCCGGTTCTCGAACCCCGGGGGCAGCTCGTCGCCGGGCCAGTTCTCGCGGATCGTGTACGCGTTGAGGAACTCGGCGATGTCGGTCCCGGTAGCGCCGTACTGCTTAAGCGCCGATCTATTGAAATGCATGCCCGAGGGAGAGGTCACGACCAACTGCGCATCCGCGGGAGCGTCGTACCTCCGGGCGAGATCTGCCTTGAGCTCGTCGTTGCTGATCGCGTAGGCGCCCGTTCGCTCGTACGACGGCGTGTGACCGTGATCTGACGTCAGGATGACCACGTAGTCGCGGACCTTGCGGTCGAGGTAGTCGAGGATCCGTCCGAGCGCCTCGTCCTGGGCCTCCAAGGTCAAGGCCATCTGGCGCGAGTCCATCGTGTAGTGGTGCCCGACGAGGTCGGTCGACTTGAAGTTCGTGAACAGGAGGTCGGGCACGTCATCGGCGCCGTATTCGCCTGCCTCGAGCATTTCCAAGAGCAGGTCGGCCTCGTGCGTCATCCAGGCGGGGTTGGTCGGCTTTGCGAGGATCTCCTGGCCGAGCCACTTCCCGTCGACCTCACCATCGGAGCGGTCGAGCTCCTCCGCGCGATCTTCCATCCCCGAGAATGCGTACGCGTAGCTGGGAGTTGTGAATGGGCCCGGCTCCGCGGTCGTAGCGGCCCCGCCTTTGTCGACCATGATGACCTCGTCGGCGTCGCCGCCGGAGGACTGCGTCCCGTGACTCATCATCGCGATGTGCCAGGTGACCCACGCGAGCAGTCCAACTTTGGGCTCATTGGCGAGCGCGAGGTCGATGTCGTCGCCGTAGGTTGATTGTTCGAGCGCGGACATGTCGCGCTCCAAGAACACCTCCTCGACCGCTCCGGACTCCACGCGCTGGTTGATGGAGGTGATCCCATGCGAACGTGGGAAGGTTCCCGTCCCGAGCGTCGCGTGGATGGTGGGCGTTTGCGAGGGAGATGACCCGACCGTCGCGTCGACGAACGAGGCTCCCTCTTGTTCCATGCGCGCGAGATTCGGCCAATGGTCCGGCCACCGCTCGAGGACGTTCCTGCCCACTCCGTCCCATGCGATCGTCAGCACCAGTTTCGGCGGGGTGTCCGACGGCTTCAGGATCTCAGACAGGACGCGGCCGTCGCGCTCGTCCAGGTCGACACCGGTCAGGGCGCCGACCGTCGGGTAGACGCTGGTGATGTTCTCGAGACCCTCGCGCTCGCCGAGCGCCTTGATGTGGTTCGGTCCGTAGAACACGAGGGGGACCTCCTGCAGGTAGTCCCACGGACCGGTGTGACTGTTGAGGTCGAAGGTCCCGATGTAGTTCGGCGGCTGCGCAACCATGCTGAGGTCGACCGACCTCGGCGGGTAGAGGCCGCGCCAGATCCTCACGATCTCGTCCTTTGGAAGCGCGCACGCGCGCTCGACCGGATCGTCGGTCTCGTAGGTCCGATCTTGCGCTAGCTCGCGCACCGACGGGCTCGCGTCGGGAACCGGGTTGTTTTCGCCATCACACGCCAGCGCGCCGATACCGAGCGCGACGGCAGAACAGACGGCGAGCCACCGGCTCGCCCAAGAGGGGGTGGGCATCGCTCGACCATAAACGCTGCCCAGAAATGCGTGATGCGCCGGTGAGCAACGACGGTCCCGGATCGGCGACCGCCGTCGGGCATACTGACCCGCTATGAACCAGACTCTTGCGCTTCCCGAAGTCGAAGTGCTCGGCGTGCCTTTCGCTCGGGTCACTCCGGATCAAGCCATCGAGGCAGCCCAGCGACTCTTCGAGCGTCCCGAGCCGGGCTGGATAGCGGTCGAGAACGTTCACGCGGTCAACCTCGCGAACTCCGACGAGGACCACAAGCAGGTGCTGCGTCGCGCCGACCTCGTGCTCAACGACGGCAAGGGGATGCTGCTCGCCGGCCGGCTCCTCGGCAAGCGCTTCCCGCGCGACCTGCACGGCAACTACTTCACGCCGCTATTGCTGGACCTCGCCGCATCCAAGGGGTGGACGACGTTCCTGCTGGGCGCCGCTCCGGGCGTGGTCGATCGGGCCGCCGACGTGCTCTCGGAAACGCATCCCGGCCTGAAGGTCGTCGGAACGCATCACGGCTTCATCGCCCCCGACGGCCATGAGGAAGTGGCCGCGCAGATTCGCGAGGTGGGCGCGGAGCTCCTGCTGGTCGGCATGGGCATGCCTCGCCAGGAACAGTGGGTCGACGAGCACCTCGAGGCGACCGGCGTGAGGCTGGCGTCGACCGTCGGCGCGTTCTACGACTTCCAGGTCGGGGAGTTGCCGCGGGCTCCGCATTGGATGAACCGGCTGGGGCTCGAATGGCTCTTCCGTCTCGTGACCGAGCCTCGTCGACTGTGGCGCCGTTACCTGGTCGGCAACCCGCTGTTCGTGTACCGCGTGCTGCGCCAGCGCCTGCGGGCCGCGCGTGGCCCGCAGC
>JALZCA010000070.1 GCA_030863285.1 Actinomycetota bacterium
CGGCGCAAGAAAATGCGCAAGAAGAAGCATCGCAAGATGCTCAAGAAGACTCGCTGGCAGCGTCGACAGCAAGGTAAGTAGGCCGCGTCGTGGCCGAGCCGCGCATCGTCACCTTTACGTCTGACTACGGCCTCGAAGACGAGTTCGTCGGCGTCTGTCACGGTGTGATGTTGAACATCTCTCCCGATCTGCGGATAGTCGACGTGCATCACAACGTTTTGCGCCAGGACGTAAGACACGGCGCGATCGTCCTCGCGCAGTCGGTCAAGTACTTGCCTAAGGCCACGCACCTCGCAGTCGTCGATCCGGGAGTCGGATCTACTCGCAAGGCGATCGCCGTCGTGTCGTCGTCGGGGTCCGTGTTCGTGGGGCCGGACAACGGGCTCCTCGTACCGGCGGCGGAGACCGGGGGCCGAATCGAGGCCGCCTACGAGTTGTCCAACGAACAATTCTTGCTGACGCCGATATCGCACACGTTTCAGGGAAGAGACGTCTTCGCTCCCGCTGCGGCACACATCGCGAGCGGGCTAGCCGCCGACGAGCTCGGGCCCGAGATCCCCGTCGACGATCTCGTGCGTCTCGAGATCGCGGAGGCGTGGGTCCACGACGACCACCTTCACGGCGAGGTCCTCCAAGTCGATCGCTTCGGCAACCTCCAGTTCAACTTCGACCGTTCACACCTCGCCAAGGTGGGCCTGGAGGAGAAGTCGAAGCTCGAGGTCCGTATGGAGGGCCACCGCCTTCAGGTCGTGTTCGGTGCGACCTTCGCGGAAGTCGACAGCGGCGAGTTCGTGCTGGTCGAGGACTCCTACGGGCAGGTTTCGCTCGCCGTGAACAAGGGCGACGCCGGGGCGAAGTTGCGCGCGTCGAACGGTTCGACCGTCATCGTCGGTCCCGCGCTCGGTGAGTAAGGTAAGACCATGAGCGCGGCGAGGAAGAGGCGGGTCCTCATCACGGGGGTGTCCGGGTTTTTGGGCCTGCGCCTCGCGAAGAGACTCGAGGACGACCCCAACATCGGCCACGTCGTCGGCGTCGACCTCGAAGAACCTCCGATCCGCATCAAGAACCTCGAGTTCATCCGGGCCGACATCCGCAATCCGCTCGTCGCCCGCGTCCTGGAGACGACCGAGGTCGACACGCTCGTGCATACCAACATCACCTCCAGCCCGGGCCGCCTAGGTGGGCGCTCGCAGATGAAAGAGAACAACGTCATCGGCACGCTGCAGCTACTCGCGGCTGCCCAGCGCGCCGACCGGATGACCAAGGTCGTGATGAAGTCGTCCTCGGCGGTCTACGGATCCTCACCCAAGGAGCCTTCGATCATCGGTGAGGACCACGCGGCGCGCCAGGTCGATCTAGCCGGCTACGGCAAGGACTGCGCCGAGGCCGAGACGTACGCGCGCGATTTCGGACGTCGCAGGCGCGACGTCGACCTCGTTGTGCTGCGCACGCAAAACGTGGTCGGACCGACGGTGCGCACGAACATCACCAACTACCTCTCGCTGCCCGTCGTCCCTACTGCGCTGGGGTTCGATCCCCGCCTTCAGTTCCTGCACGAAGAGGACGCGGTGGAAGCGCTCTATCAGGCCATGGTCACCGACTGCCGCGGCATCTTCAACGTCGCCGCCGACGGGATCGTCTATCTCTCGAAGGCATTGCGCCTGCTCGGGCGCGTGCAGTTCCCGTTGCCGCTTCCTGCCGCGCGCTATACCGCGAATACCCTCCGTCGGTTCGGGCTCGTCGACTTCCCGATCGACCAGTTGAAGATGATCTTGTTCGGGCGCGTCGTGAGCACCCGGCGCGCGAAGGAGGCGTTCGGGTTCTCGCCGCGCTTCACCACCGAAGAGGCGTTGATCGATTTCCGCGACCGGCGCGAGGTCGTGGACGAGGATCTTCTGACCCGGCCCACCTGGGAGCGCGATTTAATCGACTACATCAGACAGAAGTCAGCAGCCGACAAGGAGAAGGTGTGATGCCGGACGCCGAAGTCATACGGATCGACGCGCACAAGTCGTCCGGCGCGGCCGAGGAGCGATCCCCACGCGTGCGTTGCGCGGCGACCACGTCTACCGGCCGGCCTTGTCGCAATCTCGCCTCTCCCGGGAGCACCTATTGCCATATCCATACCTATCAGTCGGCCGCTCGGCCGCAGGGCCGCGTCACCGCCGCGGCGAGGGACTTGGCCGGCCGTGATGACCTCGACCCGGAGGATCCGGTTCAAAAGGCGCGTGACTTCATCCGCCGGCGCATGGCCGGCGACTACGAGCTCGACGACTTTGGTTACGACAGGGATCTGGCGCGCGAGGTCCTGCTGCCGCTGGCAAAGCCTTTGTACGAGAACTACTTCCGCGTGAAGACCCTCGGCATCACCCGCATACCGAACACGG
Source organism: Actinomycetota bacterium (assembly GCA_030863285.1). The sequence goes on from JALZCA010000070.1 coordinate 2,388, forward strand.
GGCCAGCGCTTCTTGTCGGCAACCACTCGGGAACCGTGGCAATAGACGCGGTCATGATGCAGTACGCGGTGGCGACCGAACATCCTGCCGAGCGAGCGGTTCGCAACATCGGGGCCGACCTCGTCTTCAGTCTTCCGTTCATCGGTCCCCTCGCGCGCAAGACGGGCAATGCCCTCGCTCACGACGACGATGCTCTCGAGCTGTTACGTCGAGGCGAGCTGGTGGGCGTCTTTCCCGAGGGTTTCAAGGGCGTCGGCAAGGGCTGGCGCGAGCGCTACAAGCTGCAGCGCTTCGGGCGCGGCGGCTTCATCGAGGTCGCGCTGCGCGCGCGGGTCCCGATCATCCCGGTCGCGTTCGTCGGTGCCGAGGAGACCTACCCCATGATCGGAAATGCGAGGTTCCTCGCGAGCGCCCTGCGCGTGCCCTACTTCCCGATCACTCCGACGTTCCCGTGGCTCGGTCCGCTTGGGCTTCTGCCCCTTCCCTCGCGCTGGGTGATCGAGTTCGGACAACCGATCCCGCTCGACGACTACCCCGAGGACGCGGCCGACGACAAGATGCTCGTGTTCGACCTTGCCGACAGCATCCGAGACACGATCCAGCAGATGCTCTACAAGAACCTCAAGTTCCGGGGCGGGACGTTCTTCTAAGGAAGCTTGCTTCAGCCGGTCAGCTGGAACAAACGGACGACGCCTAAGACGCCCGCGATCGTGATCGCGGACAGTAGCAAGATCAGGGCTATGAGCGTGTTGCGTCGCATCGTCCGAGGATAAGCGCGGCTATCAGAGGTTGAAGGTCTGTTGGTTGTCGTCCGCGAGGTTGCGCGCGACCTCACGTATGTTGCGTTCGAGTTGACTCAAGCCCTCGACTTTGCCGATGCACAGAGCAATGCCCGCCTCTTTCGCCTGTTGCTCGAGGACGTCGTCGAGGTAGGCGGTGTAGAGGATGATCGATTGGTCCGGGCGCTGATCGCGGATTTTCTTGGCGGTCGTCAACCCGTTCATGTCCGGCATCTTGTAATCCATCACGATGACGTCGGGATCGCGTTCGGGAACGGCCTCGATCGCCTCGGAACCGGACGCGGCTTGCCCGACGACCTCGAAGCCGTCCAGCTGAAGCATGTCCACGAGCATCGAGCGCACGTGGTCGGTGTCGTCCACCACAAGGACCTTGACGTTCAAGAGCCGCCTTTTCGAAGGTCGGTCAGCTTCGGGGAAGACCCTTCGCCACGCGGGGCTCCCCTGCGAGTTTCGACTCTACGTACTCGCGGTTCCGACGGAGCATCTTCACGAGGTCACTCGGCCGTTCGAGGTAACGAATGACCGACAGCTCCAACGAAATCGCTTTGTTGAAGCCTATGCGATAAAGCTCGCCGAGAAAGCGATCCAAAGGCAGAATCCCCCGCTCGAGCTCGAGGTGCCCATCGCGTCCGTCGCCCGCGTTGTTGGACAGGTGGATGTGCTCGAGCTTGGGCGCGAGGACGTCCAGCGCCGAGAGGATGTCCTTGCGCGCGACCGTGAGGTGGCTCGTGTCGAGCACCACGTGCGGCGCCGACTCCACGAGTTCCTGGGGGTCGAGCCAGCGGTGTCCTCGCAGTTTGCGACCGGCCACCCACTTCGGGTACATGGTCTCGACCGCGATGACGACGCCGTGCTCGGCCGAATAGGCGTGCGAATCGTTCGTGATCCAGCGCGCGTACTCGCGCTCCCACAGATAGGGCGGATGCACGATCAGCGTCGACGCTCCCACCGCC
>JALZCA010000119.1 GCA_030863285.1 Actinomycetota bacterium
TGGTGGAGAGGTGTCGGTGAGCTCCCAGGTCGGTCACGGGTCAACTTTCTCGATCCGCCTTCCCGGGGCAGCAGCGACGCGGCCGATCGACGAATGAAGCCCCCTCCTTCGAGGGAACCATTCTCGACAGCGCCGGCGCTCGGGTCGAGGTGACGTCGGGAACACGAGGTCGCTCGAAAAGGTAGTTTTGAAGGGTCAAAAGATGGGTTTCGGGCAGTTGCGCTTCTGGGTACCTTGTGAAAGAATTCACAAGGTGCACGCGGGATAGGATGCGATTCCGTCTCCGGGCACACCCACTTGCCGGCTGAACGTCTCCGGCCCCCGGTGGGAGTCGGAGGTGCGAGAGAAGGCGGCGCCGAATGAGTTCGACGGGCAGCGGGTCGGGAGGCAAGGCCGACTTTGCCCGGGGCTTCTCGCTGGCGTTCGAATTCGTCGGAGCGGTCTTCCTCTTCTGGTTCGTGGGTCGCTTGGTTGACAACTGGCTCGGGACCGAGCCATGGATCCAGGTGGCCGGCGCGCTCGTGGGCTGGGGTGGCGGCTTCCTGCACGTCTACTACCGCACGAGGGGCGAAGGCTGGCAGGACCTAAAGAGCGGCACGGACGGAACAAGCGGTGACGCCCGGCGGGGCGACAAAGGTGGCGACGGTTTAGGAGGCCGACGGTGATCGAGCTTCAGATGGTCCGCAGGATGGCCCTCCACGCGCTCGCCATCGCTCCGATCGTCGTGGCGGGCCTCTGGATCTGGGGCGGCTCCCGCTACGGGATCTCGGCCATCATCGGGATCGGGATGACGATCCTCAATCTCTTCTTGTCGGGCCTGCTCATCGGCAAGGTTGCCGACAACAAGCCCGAGCTCCTCATGCCCACCGCGATCGCCACGTTCATGTTGGGGCTGCTCGTTCTCACCGGGATAGCCTTGCTGCTGCGAACCACCGACACGGTCTACTTCCCGGTCACCGGGTTCGTGCTGATCGGCAGTCACCTGCTGGTGGTGCTGTGGGAGGCCGCCGGAAACCACAACAAAGTTCAGACCCCCTCGGGAACGCCTATGAAGGTAAGGAGCTGATTCGTGCCCCTAGCAATTGAAGTCGATATCAACCACCTGTTCTTCTGGGATCCGATCTGGCTCGAAGGGACGCCGTTCGCGATCAACCGCGTCGTGCTCCTCATGCTCTTCGCGTCGTTCGTCTGCATGGCGTTTTTCCTGCTGGCCGCGCGCAAGAAGCGCGTCGTGCCCTCGAAGCTCCAGAGCATGGCCGAGACCGCTTACCTCGGAGTTCGCAACAACATCGCCATCGACACCATCGGGCCGGAGGGCGCCAAGTACGCGCCGTACCTGGCCGCCGTGTTCTTCTTCATTTTCTTCAACAACCTGCTCGAGATCATCCCGGGTATCAACTTCCCGACGCCCTCTCGGATGGCGATCCCGATCTTCCTGGCGCTGCTCACGTGGTTGATCTTCAACATCGTCGGGATCGCGAAGCAGGGGCCGTTCCGCTACTTCAAGGACACGCTCTTCCCGCCGGGGCTGCCCGGCGGCGTCACGGGCTTCATCATCAAGATCCTGCTGGCGATCATCGAGCTGTTCTCGGTCTTCATCATCCGACCGCTCACGCTCGCCATCCGACTGCTCGCGAACATGATGGCCGGCCACGTGCTGCTGACGATCTTCTTCTTGTTCACGCACGACTTCCTGGTCGAGAACCTGACACCGATCTCGGCCCCCATGGGGCTCATCACTCTTGCGGTGGCGTGCCTGCTGATCGTCTTCGAGCTCCTGGTCATCACGATCCAGGCGTACATCTTCACGATGTTGACCGCGTTCTACATCGCCGAGTCGATCCACGGCCACGGCGACCACGACGAGGACCACGCGCACGCAGAGGCACCGGAGTCGGCACGACAGACAGAGCTGCAACCCGCATAACAGACGACAAGTACCAACCGATCGTCTCGACGATCGCGAAAGCAAGAAGACAGACAGACCACGGATAACGAGACAAAGAACCGAACAGGAGGAGGAACGACATGCTCGACCTAGCACTCCAGCTGGCCCAGGAGGGTGGCGGCGTCACCGACGAGGGACTGTCGTCGATCGCCGGTGGACTCGCGTACGGCCTTGCGGCCATCGGCCCCGGCATCGGCATCGGCCTCATCTTCGCCAGCGCGATCGAGGCCATGGCCCGACAGCCCGAGACCGCCGGTCAGACGCGCACGACGATGTTCCTCGGCTTCGCCCTCATCGAGGCACTTGCACTTATCGGTTTCGTCCTCTCGTTCATTCTCTAGGGGGCGGCCATGACGGCAACGCTGAACTCATTGATCACCATCGCGGCAACGGAGGGCGGCGGCCACGCCGAGGAGGAGCCCTCGGGTCTCGACCTGATCCTGCCCGAGCCCGCCGAGCTCATCTGGGGTGCGGTCGCCTTCCTGATCGTGCTGCTCGTCTTGACGAAAGTGGCCTTTCCTCGGCTGCGCGCATCGATCGAAGAGCGCGAGCAGAAGATCAAGGAGAGCCTCGAGGCGGCGGACCGCGCGAAGGCCGAGTCCTCGCACCAGCAGGAGGAGTACAAGAAGCAGCTCGCCGAGGCCCGGTCGGAGGCGAATCGCATCATCGAAGAGGCGCGCCAACAGGCCGAGCAGGTGCGCAAGGAACTGACCGAGAAGGCCCAGAAAGAGGCGGAGCAGATCGTCGCCCGCGCCCAGGACCAGATCGACGCCGAGCGCTCACGCACGGTTCAGGAACTGCAGGGCACGATCGCCGACCTCTCTATCGAGCTCGCCGAGAAAGTCGTCGGGCGCTCGCTCGACGACAGATCGCAGCGCGAGATGGTCGACGCCTACATCCGTGAAGTCGGCGGGATGAACGGAGGGGGCAGCAACAAGTAATGGCCTCCGAAGAAGTCGTACGCGGGTACGCCGAGGCGCTCTTCCGCATCGTTCAGGCCGAGGGCGAGCTCGAGCGCGTCGAAGACGAGCTCTATCGCTTCGGCAAGCTCCTCGACCAACACCACGAGCTAAAGCAGGCGCTGTCGGACCAGAGCATCGACCGCGCCCAGCGCACGAAGGTGCTCGAAGACCTGCTTGCCGACAAGGTCTCGCCGCACACGCTGGGCCTGCTGACCTTCGTCGTCGAGCAGGGTCGTGCGCGCCAGCTTCCGCAGATCCTCGAGCAGCTCGCGGACCTCGCGGCCGAGGCCCGGGAGTCCGTCGTTGCCGAGGTTCGCTCGGCCGTACCGCTCGACGACAATCAACAAAGAGAGTTGGCCGGCGCGCTGTCGAAGGCGACCGGAAAGAAGGTCGAGGTCAAGGCCCTCGTCGATCCGTCGATCATCGGCGGCGTCGTCGCGAAGGTCGGCGACACAGTCATCGACGGCTCCGTCCGTCGTCGTTTGGAGCAACTCAAAGAGCAAGTGAGGGGTTAATGGCTCAGCGTGAACTAACGATCGATCCCAAAGACATCTCCGCAGCGCTTCGTCGCAACGTCACCGAGTTCAAGCCGAGCGTCGAGCGTGAGCAGGTAGGTCGCGTCGACGAGGTCGGCGACGGCATCGCTCGCATCACGGGGCTCCCCGCCGTTATGGCGAACGAGATGATCGAGTTCCCGGGCGGGACCGTGGGTCTCGCCATGAACCTCGAGGAGAACGAGGTCGGTGCCGTCATCCTCGGCGAGGCCTCGCACGTCGAAGAGGGCGATCCCGTCAAGCAGACGGGCGAGATCCTTTCCGTTGGAGTGGGCGACGAGTTGCTCGGCCGCGTGGTCGACGCTCTCGGCAACCCGATCGACGGCAAGGGCCCGATCAAGACGTCGGCGCGACGCCCGCTCGAGGTCCAGGCTCCCGGGGTCACCGACCGTCAGCCGGTGACCGAGCCGTTGCAGACCGGCATCAAGGCGATTGACGGCATGATCCCGATCGGCCGCGGCCAGCGCGAGCTGATCATCGGTGACCGCCAGACCGGTAAGACCGCCATCGCCATCGACGCGATCATCAACCAGCGCGACCTATGGGGGACCGACAAGCAGGTCAAGTGCATCTACGTCGCGGTGGGTCAGAAGGCTTCGACCGTGGCCGAGGTCGTCGCCGCTCTCGAGGCCAACGGCGCCATGGAGTACACCGTGGTCGTCAACGCCGCGGCATCGGACCCCGCTCCCTTCCAGTACCTGGCGCCGTACTCGGGTTGCGCGATGGGCCAGCACTGGATGGAGAACGGCGAGCACGCGCTGATCGTCTACGACGACCTCTCCAAGCAGGCGATCGCATACCGGCAGCTGTCGCTCTTGTTGCGTCGTCCCCCGGGTCGCGAGGCGTACCCCGGTGACGTCTTCTACCTGCACTCGCGTCTCCTCGAGCGTGCGGCGAAGCTGTCGGATGAAAAGGGTGGCGGTTCTCTCACGGCCCTTCCTCTCATCGAGACCAAAGGCGGTGACGTCTCCGCCTACATCCCGACGAACGTCATCTCGATCACCGACGGTCAGATCTTCTTGGAATCGGACCTCTTCTTCTCGGGCGTGCGCCCGGCCATCAACGTCGGTATCTCGGTCTCGCGCGTCGGAGGCAACGCACAGATCAAGGCGATGAAGTCGGTTGCCGGGCGTCTGCGCATCGACCTCGCGCAGTTCCGCGAGCTCGAGGCGTTTGCGGAGTTTGGTTCCGAGCTCGACAAGGCCTCGCAGGCGCAGTTGGATCGCGGCGCGCGCGTCGTCGAGCTGCTCAAACAGCCGCAGTACACGCCGTTCCCGGTCGAGGACCAGATCGTTTCTATCTGGGCGGTCACGAACTGGTTCATGGACGACCTCCCGGTCGAGAAGATCCAGGAG
>JALZCA010000184.1 GCA_030863285.1 Actinomycetota bacterium
GCATCAGGAAGCTCCTCAAGATGAGCGAGCTCGCGGTGCGCGGCGCTCGCGTCGACCCCGCGATGGGGGCCTGGGTGCGCGAGGAAGGCGTGTCGATGCTCTTGAGCCTCGACCTGATGTTGCCGTCGTGAGCCGTGTCAGGGACCGGGGGAGTTCTGCGGGAAGTGGAGATCCGGCCCCGCCGACGGCGCCTCCGGCCAGCGTGACGTGACCGCCTTCAGCCGCGTGTAGAAACGGACGCCGTCCATCCCGTGCACGTGAGCGTCGCCGAATAACGATGCCTTCCAGCCGCCGAACGAATAGAAGGCCATCGGAACCGGGATCGGCACATTGATGCCGACCATGCCGACCTCGACCTCCTGCTGGAAACGGCGCGCGGTCGCCCCGTCCCTCGTGAAGAGCGCGACCCCGTTGCCGTAGGGGTTCTCGTTCGTCAGCCGCAGCGCCTCGTCGAAGGACTTCGCGTGCACGACCGAGAGAACGGGGCCGAAGATCTCTTCGCGATAGACGCTCATCTCCGGCGTTACGTGATCGAACAAACAGGGACCCAGAAAGAAGCCCCTCCGTTCGGTCTCGCTCCTTCCGTCGACTACCAGGTCGGCGCCCTCGCGCAGGCCGGCCTCGACGAACGAGACGACCTTGTCGCGGTGCGCGCCGGTGACCAACGGCCCCATCTCGGAAGACTCGTCCTCGCCGGGGCCCACGCGCAGCCTCTCGATCCTGCCTTTGACCTTCTGGACGAGCGCGTCCCCTGCGTCTCCCACCGCGACGACCGCCGATATCGCCATGCAGCGCTCCCCGGCGGACCCGTAGGCCGCTCCCACCACGGCATCCGCGGCGAGGTCCAGGTCCGCATCCGGCATGACGATCATGTGGTTCTTCGCCCCGCCCAGCGCCTGCACTCGCTTGCCGTGGCGCGCCGCGGTCTCGTAGATGTGTTTGGCAACCGGGGTCGAGCCGACCGAGCTGACCGCGCTCACGCCCGGATGCTCCAGGAGTGCGTCGACCGCGACCTTGTCGCCGTGGAGCACGTTCAGCACGCCGTCGGGAAGGCCCGCTTCTGCAAAGAGCTCGGCTAGGAGGATCGAGGCGGAGGGGTCGCGTTCCGACGGCTTGAGGACGAACACATTGCCGCATGCGATCGCGATCGGGAACATCCAAAGCGGGACCATCGCGGGGAAATTGAAGGGGGTCACACCCACGACCACGCCGACCGGCTGGCGGATGGAGTAAGAGTCCACGCCGCTCGAGACGTTGGCAGAGAACTCTCCTTTGAGCAGGTGAGGGATGCCGCAGGCGAAGTCGACGACCTCTAGACCGCGTGCAACCTCGCCGATTGAATCCGAATGCACCTTGCCGTGCTCGCTGGTGATGACGCGCGCGAGGTCGTCGCGGCGCGCGTCGAGGAGCGAGCGGTAGGCGAACATGATCCGGGCTCGGGTAGCAAGGGGAGTTCCGCGCCATTCGTCGACGGCCTCGCATGCCGAAGCGACAGCGCGGTCGACCAGCTCGGGCGAGGCAAACGGGACGCGCGCACGAACCGTGCCCGACGCCGGGTCGTAGACGTCGCCGGCGCGCGCCGACGCATGGGTCACCCTCTCCCCGGCTATCCAGTGCGGGATGACGGATTCTTGTTGATAATCCATGCGGCGAGCGTAGACGGACCTCGGGGGCCGCGTATTGTCCGAGCCGGCTATCTCGCGCTTGCTTCTTCGTCGTCGGTGGTGACCTGTGCAGACTCCGAACGGACGAGGTCCCCGGGCTGCAGCGCGTCGACGTCGAGGAGCTTGCTCACGATCGACCGCGCCGCCGCGAGCGTCTTCTTCACCGCTGACTTCGCTCGGGCGTGGTCCTGCGCGTCGAGGGCGTAGGTGGCGACGACGAGGCCCTGTACGACGTTGTCGTTGATCTCGATGGCCTGCTGTTGCTTGACCTGTAGCTCGTGCATCCTGCGTTCGTTCGCCTCGTTCCTCTTCCGCTCGGTGACGTCGAGTGCGGTTCCGACCATCCGCAACGGCTCTCCGTTCGCGACTTCGATGTTGCCGCGGGCCTGGTGGGTTCGTACTTCGCCGTCGGAGCGAAAGATCCGGTACTCGAAGGAGAAGGGTGTCTCTTCTTGGACCGCGCGCCTGACCGCCGCATCCATCCTCTCGCGGTCTTCGTCGTGGAGATGGGCGATGACGTCTTCATAGCGGCCCGCGAACTCGTGTCGTTCCAGTCCGTAGAGATCGAACATCCCGTCGGACCACGTGACGCGATTCGTGGCGATGTCCCAGGTCCAGCTGCCTAGACGAGCGATCTCCTGCGCTTCGGCGAGCTCGGCCTGGCTTCTGCGCAGCCGCGCCTCGGTGGCTTTGTGCCGCTCGACCTCGGCCTCGAGCGACGCGTTCTGCGCGATCAGCTCGCGCGACAAGAAGCTCGTGATGAACGTGAGCAAAGCGAGGATCGAGTAGCGCACGACGAGCGTGGCAAGGACGATGTGATCGTCGACCAATGCGATCGTCCCCAGGTACAGGACGAACGTGCACAGGAGCAGCCCGGCCTGAGCACGAGGCGGGTAGGACGCGGCAAAGAAGACGCTCGTGAACCCGTACAACAAGAACAGCGGGGAAGCGTCTCCGCCGGTGAGACCGACGAGGATCGAGATCAACACGATGTCGAGGACGGACCACGCGTACATGAACCACATGCCCGCCGACGTCTGGAAGAGGCGCGGCCAGGGGAGGAGGCTCACGGCGATGGCGCCGGCCGCCCCCACGACGAGCGTGGCCAGGTAGAGGGTCGCGTCCTCAAAGACCACGCTGCCCGACGGGATCAGCACGTACGCGAGAAGGGCCCCCAGGACGAGCAGCTGGGTGAGCACACCAATCCGCACGGTCCGGAGCCGGTACGCGATCAGCGCCTGGCTCGTGCCTTCCACCCGCGGATCGTACTTCCGAGTGGGCCCTTTCGGTTGAAACGCCGCGGCGTGGGTATGACCGAAACGACCCCGCTTCGGGGTCGCCCACACACGCACGTATTCAGGGAGGTATTGGCATGGCCGACGACAAGCAGAAGCTCATTCAGATGCTCCTCGAAGCGCACTCGAACGAGCTGGCGCTGATCAACACTCTCGAGGCGCACGTGAACATCGCCGAGCGAGGCTCCTACCGCTCGCTGCTCCAGGACCACATCAGCGAGACCCGCAACCACGCGACCCGGATCCAGCAGCGTCTCCAGGCGCTCGGCTACCGCCGCAGCATCGCGGCGTTCGGCTACGGCATCGCTCAGAACGCGCTCAAGCAGTCGCTCGTGCTCGCGAAGGGCCCCGTCGACATGCTGCGCGGGCGCGGCGACGCCAAGGAGAAGATGCTCCGCAACGCCCGTGACGAAGTCATGACCGAGGGCATCGAGATCGCGACCTACGACGGAATCGAGTCCTACGCCCGCAGCATCGGCGACCACGAGACCGCCGAGCTGGCGCTCAGCATCCGCTTCGACGAGGAGCGCATGTTCGAGGCGCTGCGCAAGGAGATCCCCGTGCTTGCCGAGCGCGTCGCGCTGACGCAGCCCCAGGTGAAGGCGACCTCCGACACCGAGCCCTGGGAGGGCTACGACGACATGACCGTCGAGGAGATCGAGAAGCGCCTCGAGGACGCGTCGGACAGCCTCATCCACAGCGTGCGTGCCTACGAGCTCAAGAACAAGAACCGCACGACGCTCATCAAGGCGACCGAGAAGGAATCGCTCGACGCCTAACGACCTGCGCCCGTCAAATCGAACGCCAAGAGGGGGCCGAATGGCCCCCTCTTTCTATTGTGTGTCATCGTCTGCAGTCGACCCGCGCTCGCAACGCGAGGTTTGTGTCAAAACGCGCGCCAGGCGAACGAAAACGCCCAAACCTCGAGTAGCCGCCCGGCTCTCGGCGCAAGAATGGGGCTCGGGGCCGCAGTTTGGGCCTCTAGTACCGCGGAGCAATACCCGCGGTCCTCACTTCGGGACCTGGAGTTAAGACAAACGTCGGCGGGCGCCTCGAGGTTCGCGCTTCCCCTACGGGTACACGCGCGAGACCTCGCTGGTAGTGAGGGCTACCGCCCGTACTCCTCAGTTCTCGAGCTTCGAGCACAGCCTCTTGGGGATCACGAACGTTGCCGAGCTCCGGCCGTCGTCCATGGTCGCCAAACGGGGTGTCTCGAAG
>JALZCA010000189.1 GCA_030863285.1 Actinomycetota bacterium
ACCTGGTAGTTGTCGAGTGGGATGACGTCGCGCGTGTAGGCGAGCAGGGCTGGGATGTCGGACCCCACCAACCCGATACCGTCCGCGGCCCCCACGATGATCGGGGGCTCCTGGCGCGCCACGACGATGACGTCGGGCTCATCTACCCGCACGCACACGAGCGCGAAAGCACCCTCGAGCCGCGCGACCGCTGCCAGCATCGCTTCACGCAGCGTCCCACCGTTCTTTGCGAGGAGCGACTCGAGCAGGTGCGCGACGACCTCGGTGTCGGTCTCGGAACGGAACTCGTGACCGGCCGTCTCTAACTCGCTCCGTAGAACGTCGTGGTTTTCGATGATCCCGTTGTGAACGAGCGCTATGTCGCCGGTGCAGTCGCGGTGAGGGTGCGCGTTCGTGTCGTTGGGCGCGCCGTGCGTCGCCCAGCGAGTGTGTCCGATGCCCGTCGACCCGTCGAGATGGTGTTGTTCGACGACCGCCTGCAACTTGCTCAGCTCGCCGGCCTTTCGCGCTACCTCGATGTGTCCGTCCGAGATGACGGCGACGCCGGCGGAGTCGTAACCCCGGTATTCGAGTTTGGCCATGCCGTCGAGCAGGACGGGCAACGCCTCGTCACCGCCGACATAACCCACAATGCCGCACATAGATGGCTCCTATTCAGATCGAGCCGCCACCCGTCCTGATCTCGCAATCGTCGCAACGATCGCCGATCAAAGCGGGCGCGGACGCCTCGTATCGATCGAGAGGAGCCACTCCGGAGCCGGTTTGTGTCCCGGGATCACTCCCGGGGTTTGTCGGCACCGTCACGACCGTGGCCGGCCGAGGGTCACCCGCCGAGTGGAACGCCTGCTGCAGCGGTCCTCCGAGATCCCCTACCTCGTCGACTCGCCCCCTCCTACGGGCGAGCCCTGGCGCTAGATCCGTACTCGTACTGCTTCCTCTCTGCATGGTGATCTTATCGGCACGAGGAAGGGCCGCCCAAGGGATTCAAGCAATCCCGGGCTCGATCTTTCTTGGGCCGGGGCGCAAAAGCCCGTCGCGGTGCCCGAGAACCGCTTAGGCCAGGTGCCGCTTCACCGAATCGGCCAGCTCGCCGGCCACCCGCTGAGCCGTGGGAGCGTCGGCCGCTTCGACCATCACGCGTACGAGCGGCTCGGTCCCCGAGGCGCGCACGAGCACGCGCCCGTCGTCGCCCAGCGAGTCCTCGGCGGCTCGGACGTCGGCCCACAGCCCAGTGGCCTCTTCGAGTCGGTCTTTGTGGGCCGCGCCCACGTTGATCAAGACCTGCGGGAACGGCTCGAAGAAGTGCGCGAGCTCGGACAACGGTCGACCCGTGTGCGCCACCGCGCGCGCCACCTGAAGCCCGGTGAGGATGCCGTCGCCGGTCGTCGCCTGCTCGCCGAAGATGACGTGGCCCGATTGCTCTCCGCCGAGCACCGCGCCGCTCTCGGTCATGGCCTCGGCGACGAACTTGTCGCCCACCGGCGCGGCGATCACCTCGATCCCCTGTCCCTCGAGCGCGCGAACGAAGCCGAGGTTCGACATCACCGTGGCTACGACGATGTCGTTGTGTAAGCGGCCGGAGTCGTGAAGCTCGAGCGCGAGCATCCCGATGATGCGATCGCCGTCGACGGCCTCACCCCGCTCGTCGACCGCAAGGACCCGATCCGCATCTCCGTCAAAAGCCAGCCCCAGCGCCGCTCCCTCGTCGACCACCCTCGCCGCGAGCTCGCCCATGGAGGTCGAACCGCACTCGACGTTGATGCGCGACCCGTCGGGCGTGTCGTGGATGGCGACGACGTCCGCGCCCGCCTTCTGAAAGGCGATGGGCCCGGCTTCCCAAGCCGCTCCATGAGCGCAGTCCAAGACGATCTTGAGGTTCTCGAGATCACCGTCGAGCGCGCCGAGCAGGTAGTCGACGTAGCGAACGCTCGCGCCCTCGATGATCCCGACGCCCCCGACGTCGACCCCGGCCGGACGATCCGTCACTGCGTCCCCCAACATCTGCTCGATCTCGGCCTCGGCCGACTCGGCGAGCTTTGCGCCGAGCTCGGAGAAGAACTTGATCCCGTTGTCGGCGACCGGGTTGTGCGACGCCGAGATGACCGCACCCGCTCTGGCTTTCTCGTCGACGGTGAGAAAGGCGACACCCGGGGTCGGCAGGATCCCGGCCAGCCGCACCTCTACTCCCGCCGAGGCGAGGCCCGCCGTCAGCGCGGCCTCCAACATCGGGCCGGAGACGCGCGTGTCTCGCCCGATCACGACCTCGCCCCCACCCGGCGCGAGCACGCGACCCGCCGCCCTGCCCAACGCGAGCGCGAGGTCGGGGGTCAGATCGCGGTTCGCAACTCCCCGTACTCCGTCCGTCCCGAACAGTCTCGTCATTCTCGCGGCATCATCGCAGATGAATCTCTTTCGCGAAATGCCAGGATGAGGCGCGAGCAGGCCGCACAATCGGAGCATGGAGCACATCACGGAGGTCCCCGTAGGAACGTTCCCGACGGAGCGTTTCGAGTCGGTTCTGTCGCCGGAGCGGTACCAAGAGTTCCAGGAAGGCGCCGAACGGGCGCGCGCTCTTTTCGAGGGCCGCGTCATCTGGAACGTCAACTCGACTCCGCAAGGCGGCGGGGTCGCGGAGATGCTTCGTTCGCTTCTCGCCTACACGCGCGCGTTGGGAGTCGACGCTCGCTGGATCGTCATCGACGGGAACCCCGACTTCTTCGCGATCACGAAGCGGATCCACAATCACCTCCACGGTGCGGAGGGTGACGGGGGACCGTTGGGCGAGGACGAGCGCCGCGTCTACGAGGAAGTCACGCGCGGCAACTCCGACGAATTCGTCGAACTCGTCCAGCCCGACGACGTCGTCCTGGTCCACGACCCGCAGCCCGCCGGTCTCGTCGAAGCGGTCAAGAACAAGGGCGCCACCGTCATATGGCGCTGCCACGTCGGCATCGACATGGCAAACGACCTCGCGCGCAAGGCGTGGAACTTCCTACTCCCGTACGTCACGCCCGCCGACGTCTACGTGTTCTCCCGCGAGGCTTACACCTGGGAGGGGCTCGACAAGAATCGCGTCGTCGTGGTCGCGCCGTCGATCGACGCGTTCTCACCGAAGAACCAGGAGCTCTCCGAGGACGCGATCGACTCGATCCTGTCGGTCGCAGAGGTAGTGCCTAACGGGGCCGACGCTAACCCCACCTTCATCCGCGAGGATGGCTCGCCGTCGCGTGTCGATCGCGTCGCCAAGTACTACGACGGAGGCGCGCCACCTCCCCCGGGAGCGCCGCTCGTCGTGCAGGTGTCGCGCTGGGACCGGCTCAAGGATCCCGTCGGAGTCCTCCAGGGATTCGCGGAGTTCGTCGCGCCGCACTCCGACGCGCACCTCATCCTCGCCGGACCCTCGGTCGAGGCCGTCGCGGACGACCCGGAGGGCGCCGAGGTATTGAACGAATCGCGCGACGCGTGGAACGAGCTTCCCTCCGACGTGAAGGGACAGGTCCACCTCGCAACGCTCCCAATGGAGGACGGTGAAGAGAACGCGGCGATCGTGAACGCCATCCAGCGCAAGGCGGCGATCGTGGTGCAAAAGAGCATCGCCGAGGGCTTCGGGCTCACCGTCGCCGAGGGCATGTGGAAGGCGCGTCCGGTCGTTGCCTCGCGCATCGGCGGCATCCAGGACCAGATCGAGGAGGGCGTAAGCGGCTGCCTGATCGACGATCCGCACGACCTCAAGGCCTACGGGGAGGCCGTGCGAGGACTTCTAGAGGACCCGGAGCGGGCAGAGCGCATTGGGCAAGCGGCGCGCGAGCGGGTACGTAACCAGTTCCTCGGCCCCCGCCACCTGCTGCAGTACCTCGCGCTGATCGGCACCCTGCTCGACGGCAAGGAAACCTAGGTAATACCGGCTGCGGCGGCCGCCGCTTCGAACGCGCTGCGGCGTTCGTTGACGAAGCTATCGACCTTGCTGCGAAGCTCCGGCTCCTGCTCGATGAGGGCGATAAACGCGGCGCGCGACAACGTGAACACCTCGGTCGGCTGGTTGGCCCGGACGGTCGCGGTGCGCGGCTGGTTCGTAAGCAGCGCGTACTCGCCGAGGTAATCGCCTGCGTTCAGGGTGTTGACCTTGACCTCGATACCGCCGTCCTCGACGTAGACGTCGGCCTGCCCCTCGCTGATGACGTAGAGCTTGTCGCCGGGGTCACCCTGGCGCACGATCGTCTCGCCGGTCGGGTAGCGCTCGGGGCTCAGCTGCAGAGCAAGGTCCGAAAGCGTTTGCGCGTCGAGGTCGGCGAACAACGGGATCTTGCGCAGACGTGCGGCCTCGAGGTCGACGCGCGAGCTCTTCTCGGTCGCGGGCTGTCCCATCTGCTCTTCGAACAGCCGCTGATAGAGACCGCCGGCCTTGACCAACTCCGCGTGGGGGCCGCGCTCGACGAGCCGCCCCTGTTCGAGCACGACGACCTCGTCGGCCGTGACCGCGATCCCCAACCGGTGCGTGATCGTGATCGTCGTGCGCTCCTTGACGACCTGCTCGAGCGTGTCCAGGATCTCCGCTTCGGTGCGCGCGTCGAGCGCGCTCGTCGCCTCGTCGAGGATCAGGATCGGCGGGTTGCGCAACAAGGCGCGCGCAATCGACAGCCGCTGACGTTGACCACCGCTCATACGGGAGCCGCGCTCTCCCAGGACCGTCTCGTATCCGGCCGGCAGCGACTCGACGAAGCTCTCGAGCTGCGCCTGCCGGACGGCCTCGGCAACTTCCTCGTCGGTCGCGTCGGGACGACTCATGCGGATGTTCTCTCTGAACGAGAGGTTGAAGACGAACGTCTCCTGGAACACGAGGCCGATCTGCCCGCGCAACGACCTGAGGGTCGCGTCGCGTATGTCCACCCCGTCGAACAGGACGCGGCCCTGATCCGGATCCCAGAAGCGCATCAACAAGTTGACGACGGTGCTCTTGCCGGAGCCCGAGGGGCCGACGATCACGGTGTGCTTCCCGCGCGGGAAGTCGAGATTGAGCTCCTTGAGGATCTGCTGATCCTCCTCGTAACCAAAGGTCACGTTCTCGAGCCGGATCTCGTTGCGCAGCGGCGGGAGATCGATCGCGTTCGGCCTCTCCTGGATCTCGACGGGCTCGTCGAAGATCTCGTTGGCCCGCTGGACGGACGCGGCAGCCGCCTGACCCACTTGTCCGACGTCGGCGAGTTGGGCGACCGAGTCGATCAGGTTCGGGATCAGCAACAGGATCGCTATGAGGCTGCCCGGATCGTCGGCATTACCCGACAGGATCAGGATCCCGCCGATCCCGATGACCGCGAGGCGGGTGAAGTTACTCGTCATGTTGATGCTGCCCTCGAACAGCTGCGTGATGACGTTCAGGCGGAGCGAGGTTTGGACGTAGTCCCTTAGCCGTTCCCGATAGCTCGCGACCGACCGCTCCTCCATGCTGAGGGCTTTCACGACGGCCTGCGCGGAGAGGTTCTCCTGCGCGAGCGACGCCGTGTCGCCGCTGATCTCCTGGAGGTCGTAGCTCGTCATCGCAAGGCGGGGGCCGAGGATCCGCTGGATCACGACGAAGGCGGGGATGACGACGAGGACTATCGCGCCCACGAGAAGGTTCTGAGTCAGGATCGTGAACGCACTGATGATCAACATGAGGAAGTTGTAGGCGCCCTGGCTATAGATCGACTCGAGCGCACCTTCGAGTTCCTCGAGGTCTTGGGTTAGGCGTGAGTTGAGGTCACCGATGCGAGCGCCGGCGAAGAAGCGGTGCGAAAGGCGCTGGAGGTGGGCGAACATCCGTTCTTGGAGTCCGGCTCCGATGCGCGAGAACACACCACCGGTCACATAGGCCCGTCGCAACTGCAGACCGGCCTCCACGATGTAGAGCACGACGAGAACGAGAAGGATGAGCAGCATGCGGCCGCTCGTCAGTTCATCACCGACGACTCCGCAGACACCTCCGGCCCCCGCGTTGTCTCCACCGGCCGCGAGCGCGTCGGTGATGCAACCGAACATGACGGGCAAGAGGTTCGCCAGCGCAACGCCGAACAGCATGTAGAGAAGCACCTCGAGATAGCGTCCGGCGTGTGGCTTGAGCAACGGCGTCAGGAAGCTCAGGGCCGACCTCACCGTGAGGTTCGAGCCCATGCCCTGCATCGCCTCGTGCCAGCCCTCTTCCATCTCGGCGAGTGACTGCTCGTAAATCCCCATGGCGGCTTCGTCGGGCCGGTCGGGGTCGAACGCCGTCAAGAAACGCTGCAGGTCTCCGGGCTCGGATGATTCGATGAGAAACGACACGAACGAGGTCGCGGCGTGGCGGTTGATGGTGCCACCGCCTGTCGCGCGGGGGCCGCGCGGCATCACCGATACCTTCCGCTTTTCGGCCAGCTCCGCCTGGACCCACGCGTGGGCCTCGTCGGGCGGTGGTCCCCACCCGGCCTGACCCGCGGCCATCCCGGCGAGTCCCTCGACGATCACCGGCAGCGAGGCTGCTTTCTCACCGAACCAACGCGTGAGGAGCAGCTGGGCCAGCGGCGTGGCCAGGGGGGCCGGGAACGCCTCGTTCGTCACCACGCGCACGATGCCGCTCTCGCCTACCCCCTGGAGTCTCGGGGGAGGGGCCGCCTCCTGCTGGCCGGCCGCCCCGGGAGGCCCGACGGGAGGGTCGACGAGGTAGACGTCGACCGGGGCCCCGGCGCGCGCCTCGGGGATCTCGAGGATCGTCATCAAGACGTCGAAGATGCGATCGGCCTGCTCGATCTCGGTTGCGGCGGCGTACGACGCGAAGGATCCGACCGGCGTGTGAACGACCGCGCGCCGGCCTCGCAGCTCCTGCCACATGAGCCCGCCCGGGCCTTGCTTGACTTGCGGCTCCGGCGGTTGCGCCTGCATCGGCGGGCCGGCCTGCGGTCCCCCGAAGTGAGGCGGCGGAGCGCCCTGCGGAGGACCCGCATACTGCTGCGGTGGCATCTGATGCGACGGGTCGGTGTAGCCGTGCTGTTGCGCAGGCGGCCGGCCGCCCGCGTCCGAAACCACCTCGAACCAGGTCTGGCCGAGGCGTACTGCGTTACCCGGGTTCAGCAGCGTCGGCGCCTCGATCCGCACGTTGTTGACGTAGGTGCCGTTGGTGGAGTCGAGGTCGCGGATGCCGATGCCGTCGCCGACGGGCTCGACCTGAGCGTGACGTCCCGACATCTCGTTGTCGGCGATAACGACGTCGGCGCCCTCGCGCCCTATTACGACTGGGGAATTGATTTCTATTTGCAGGCCCGAGGAAGGGCCCGTTCTTACGATCAGCGCGGGTGCCGTGGTCGCCTCCCGAGTAGTCCGCCGCCGGCCGACAGATCGTAGGCCCGCGGCATCTGTCTGCACAACCCCTTTTGCACCAACGTCTTAGCTCGTCGTCCCTTGGAGGGCATCTTCGACCGCACGCATGTCGGACCACCTGTGGTTGGGGTCGGCAGCAAGACACCGCTCGGCAACGCGAACGAGCTTGGCACCGGCGGTCCCGTAAGTGCGCTCGATCGGAGCGACGTCGCCCGAGGGGCGGACGGCCGACGACATGAAGACGATCATTGCCCCGAGGGAATAGACGTCGTCCGCCGGGGATGCGGGCTGTCCTTCGGCTTGTTGCGGCGAAAGGAAGCCGGGCGTTCCGGCGGCATAGAACTCGGTTGCCTCGCCGGCCGCCCGCGTGAGCTCGAAGTCGATGAGCGAGACCTTTCCCTCGCGCGTGAGGAGAACGTTGGCGGGGTTGAGATCCCGGTAGACGAGTCCCGCGTCGTGAACGCGTGCGAGGGCGGAGGCTATGGCTCGGGCCCACTCACCGACCGTGCCGGGCTCTGGATGCTTACCGCGCTCATCCATCCGGTGGACGACCGACGCCACCGGGACGCCCGGCAGCTTCTCCAATACGAGAAGCAGGTCCGTGTCGTGTTCGACGATGTCGAAGACGCGGGGAAAGGGTCCCCTGCCTTCGAGCCGGCGCAGGATCTCCGCTTCCGCGCGCAGCCCGTCGCGCGCGTCGCGCCCTTCGAGGTCTAGACGAGCGTCGCGCCACGCGCGCTTGATGATGCAATCGCGCACGTCTTGCATGTCCACGGCCGTGTGCACGGCACCGCGCGCCGATCGGTGCACCGTCGACGAGACGTAGTAACGACCGGCGATGAGCCCCGTCTCGTCCTCGTCGGCGGCCCCGGCCGCAATAAAGGGATCGCTCATCCCGTCGGGCGCTAGGTAAACCGGGCGCGCCGCCATACGATCGGCGCCGGTGTCGTCCTCACCGGGCTCCGGCGCGTCGAACGCGCCGAAGCGATAGTGCACGAGGCTCCCGCGGCGCAACGGCCGGTCGCTCATCACGCGCGGCCCCCGTAAGCCCCGTGTCGCGTCGTCGAGACGCACCGCTAGGTCCACGGCCTCTTCGTCGTCACGCGGATAGGCGGTGATGAACTTTCCGATCTGGGCGACCCCAGCCTCGCCCTCGTTCAGTGCTTCGAGGACGCGGAACGACGCAGCAAGCTTGAAAGGAACGTGCGCGTCGAGCAAGACCGGCGCGGCGCGCTGCAACACGTCTTCGGCGGAGACCAGGGCGGCAGAGACGTGCAGCTTCCAACCGTGCTTGGCGGATGTTGAGCTCGGAGGATCGACGTAGATCCACACGGGCGCGTCTTGGGGAGCGCTGCTCACTTCCCAGTCCCCCCCGTGGTCGCGCACGAGATCCACGACCTCGGCAACGAACGAGCCCGCGGACGCGGCCTCGCGCGCGGCCTCCTGGAGTCCTA
>JALZCA010000006.1 GCA_030863285.1 Actinomycetota bacterium
GGTCACAAGGGCGCGCGAAAGGGGGCATTCTTACAGGAGATGGGCACGAATCGGAGAACCAGTAATGGACTGGAATCCGTATCGGTTACCTCGCCGGCGGGCAACCCAGCGGGACAACGGGTCGTTACCCAGTCGACGATGACAGACGCGAGAGGGGAAGCTCGATGACCAGACGTAGCAAACAGATCTTCGGGACGCTGCTGGGGGTATGCCTCGTAGCCGGCGGCCTTCTGTTGCCGGCGGGCAGCGCGGGAGCGCAGCGGGCGCGCGGTGGCGACCGCTCGGGGGGCGTCTCGGTGCCGGGCTCCATTACGCGCCGGGGGCAGGCCTTCGACTACCGTGACCTCAAGCCCAAGCTCTCGAAGGTCCAGTACGGCGAGGACCAGATCATCCGCGAGAAGTTCAAGATCCCGATGTCGACGGGCGACCTGGGCGCTTGTCCAGAGCCGTCCGAGACGCCGTGCCCGGTCGAGCTCCACGCCGAGGTCGTGCGACCGAAGGCGGACAAGCAGTACCCGGTGATCCTCGAGGTCAGCCCCTATCACGGCACGATCGCCAACCGGTCGGGCACGCGCATCTTCCCCGGGCCCAAGGCACAGAACCCTCCCGACTACGTCGACGCTCAGGAGGAGAGGTACTACCCGGAGGACAAGACGATCGGCCTCGCCGGCTACTTCGCGCCGCGCGGCTACGCCGTTGTCTTCGTCGACCTGCGCGGCACGGGCAAGTCGGACGGGTGCCTCGACCACCTCGGGCGTAGGGATCAGCGCGACGCCAAGGACGTTCTGCAGTTTCTCTCAGACCCGAAGAAGGCGCCCTGGTCGAACGGGCGCATCGGCATGACGGGCCACTCCTACGTCGGCTCGACGCCCCAGATGTACGCGGCCGTGCAGGAGCGCGACATGAAGGCCACGCCGCTCAAGACGATCGTCCCGAGCGCCGGGCTTGCCGCCATGTACCACCACAAGTTCCAGCACGGCGTCCCGTACTACCTGCAGTGGATTGGACCGGCGGTCGCCTACATCCAGCTCGCCTATCAGCGCTCGTTCCCCGGTTTCTTGGGGATCGGTTACGAGGACGCGCCACCGCCCGAGCACGCCGAGTTCTACGCGTGCGAGGCCGAGAACTCGGCGGTGATGAGCCTCGA
Organism: Actinomycetota bacterium; assembly: GCA_030863285.1. The sequence goes on from JALZCA010000006.1 coordinate 1,148, forward strand.
GGACTTCGAGAGCGGCAGGTACGACAACCGCGACGAGAGCCTCGAGGGCCCGAACGGGTTCATCGCGGCACCGTGGGACTCGGAGCGTGACTTCCGGCTCGGCGTAACCAGGGCCGACATCCCGGTCTTCGCCGTCCACGGCGTCAACGACAACGCCGCTCGTATCCCGGCCCTCGACTGGTTCCACGAGCGTTACGGGCGCCACGACGTGTCTGGCGACAAGGCGTGGATCGGGCAGTGGGACCACGGCTCGAACTACTACCCGGTCGACAGGACCTGCCAGGAGCACACGACGCAGGTGAGATGTCCCAACGACCAGTGGACGCTTGCGCTCCACGCCTGGTTCGACAAGCACCTCAAGCAGCGGAAGGTCAGCACGGGTCCCGGGACATCGATCTTCCTGAGCGACCGCAGAAGCTCGTTCGAGACGAAGGAATGGCCCCCTCGTCCGCAGAACCGCGGTGTGCCGTTCTACCTGCACCCGAGCACGAACGAGAACGGGACCATGAAGCTCTTGCCCTTCCGGATGTCCAACGACGACGGATACGGCGCCGAGAGCTTTGTTGGCAGCCCCGATACGTTCGTGAACGAGGCGAGCGAGGACACCGAGGTCAACGGCCCAGATGACAACGCTCTCGGCTGGGACACACCTCCGTTCAAGGAGGACGTGATCCTCGCGGGCATTCCCAAGCTGAGGCTGTTCGCGTCGGTCCTGGCCGACCCCGCGACTCCGCCGCACATCCACGCGACGCTGTACGACGTTGCGCCGAACGGAGACGTCGTCTGCGTGGTGGCCACCTATATTGATCAGCGCTGCGGGATCTCGAAGGCCACGTTCGCGATGAACCCCGAGCTCGCGCAGGGTCCGAAGTACGTGAAGCAATGGTTCAAGCCGACCCAGCGCACTCCGATCGCGCCCGGTCCGGCCTGTCCGACGGCAGGCACGCCCTGTCCGCACCGCATGCAACTCAAGACGCGGGGCATGGCACAGGCGTATCTCCTCAAAGAGGGCCATCGGCTCCGTCTTGCGATCGCGACGAGTCAGCCCGACAAGCCGCCGACGCGGCCCGATGGTGAGGTCACCGTCTACATGAGCCGGCAGCTGTTCTCGAAGATCTCGGTGCCGATCGTGAGCAACGCGAGGATCCGCCGCGACCCGTTCTACTTGAACGGCGGAGCGGACTTCGGCTCCTTCCCCCCGTGATCGACCGACGCTAAAGCAAAAACAGAGAGAGGGCCCCGGCAAGTGTCGGGG
>JALZCA010000073.1 GCA_030863285.1 Actinomycetota bacterium
GCCCTGGAAGCCGTAGATCTCATCGCCACCGCCGCGCGCGACGATGACGTCGTCGCCGGGAGTTCCCAATATCCTCTCTCCCCGCGGCGTACCCACCAGATTTGCCCGGCGCCCCATACATTCGGGAGCGCCGGCGCCGGCCTCGACGGGGAAGAGAACAAGCACAAGGGCCGCTAGTCCGCTTGCGACGGAGATCTTCAACCTGATGGGCACGGGAACCTCCTCCCGCCGCCGCCTCCTTCTTGCACGATAGTTCCCTCGCCGCCGCGAATCCAGAGGACAAGCGTGAGGGGACGTCCTAGACGAGGGGCCAGGGAAGGTGGTGGCGCGAGGTCGGCTCCGGAAAGATTGGGTCGGCGAGCAAGGCCTCGAGACGCCGGCGCGTCTCGTCGATCTCGCGAGGAGCTAGCAGCCCTTCCAAACGAGTGACGACGTCGCCGTCGTCGAACGCAGCGAGCAGCGTCTCGAGCTGCACGAGCGAGTCGTGCGGAACGTCCGTGCCCGCGAAGTCCCAGATGACCGTGCGGAGCTTCGGGTCCTCGTTGAAAGTCAGCCCGTGGTCGACGCCCCACAGCCGCCCGTCACGATCTTCGAGAACGTGGCCGGCCTTTCGATCCGCGTTGTTCACAACGATGTCGAACGTGGCGACCGACGCAAACTCGTCGCGCCGTTCCTCGAGCAACACGAAGTAGTGCCGCTCGGGATCGTGTTCGATGAACAGCTGGAGCGAGCCCGCCCCGAGCGGGCCGTCCGATCGCAGGACGGTCGGCGGTACGAACCGCCATCCGCCGGCCTCCGACACCACGTATGCGGCGGCTTCGCGCGCTGCGAGTGTCCCCGGAGGGAAATCCCACAGAGGTCGCTCGCCCCTGGTCGGCTTGTATATCGCGAGCACGCCTTCTTCCTCGCTGCCGACGCGCGCCAAGAAAACGTAGTTCGACGAGTACGGAAGTAAGCCCAGGACCTCGACGTCTTGTGTTTCGAGAACCGCAACGACATCCTGGCGAGCGGCGCGGCGCGCGGTCACGTCAGGTGAGCTTGCGGTGACCGTTCGAGGCAGGGCACGCGTGACCGGACGGATCCATCGGCAGGCCGCACAGCTGACAGGTCGGGCGGCCCTCCTCGACGATTGCGCTTGCGTGCAGGACGAAAGAGCGAGCCTGATCGCGTCGCAAGAGGATCCGGATCCCTTCGTCTTCCTCGTCGTCGAAGTCGTCTTCTTCGCCCTGCGCCTCGACGGGTTGAGCGAGCACCACGACTTGATCCTCGGTTTCTTCGTATGCGAGTCCCATCGTGCCCACGCGCCACTCCGGCTCGATCGGCGGTTCAAGCGAGAGGGCCGGGTCGCGCACCGCGGTCGTCCCCTTGACGGTGTCGTCGTTGTCGATCAACAGCAGCAGCTCACGCAACTTCTCGGCTAGGACCGCTACCTGCTGTTTCTCGAGAGCGAACGAATAATTGCCGTGAGGGCTGCGCGCCTGCAAGAAGAACGCACGCTGCCCGGGCTCACCGACGTAATCCGCAGTGAAGACCTCGGGTCTGATCTCCATCTGGCTCATCGCGTCGCCCCCAACACGGAGGCAGAGGCATTGACGGTAAGGACGCGCGGCCAGGGAGGGCCGACTGACACGACCGTCACCGAAGCCGGGCTGATCTCGATCCTCTGGAAGAGATCGATGTGCACGCCGAGGTAGTGAGCCACGATGAGCTTGATCACGTCGGCGTGCGATACGCAGCAGACCCTCCCCTTCGGATGCTTGGTTCGCAGCGCCTCGACCTCCCGCACGCCACGCTGCTGCACCTCCGTCATCGATTCGCCTTCCGGAAAGCGCGCCCCCGAGGGCCACTGTTGGATCACCGGCCAAAGCTTCGTGCGCCGCAGCGTCTTGAATGTCTTGTCACTCCAGCGGCCGAACTCCAGTTCGATCAACCCCCGCCGCGCCTGCACCTTCAAACCCTGACGCTCGGCGATCGGCCGCGCCGTCTCCATCGTCCGGTCGATCGGGCTCGCGTAAACGGCGTCGAGCTTGAGACGACTGAGTTGCTCGGCGACCGCGTCGGCCTGCGAGCGCCCCTCGTCGGTCAGGTGCACATTCGGCATCCGCCCGGAGAGTCGATGGCCGGTGTGTGACGTCACACCGTGTCGCACGAAGAAGAACGTCGTCACGCGAGTGCTTTGTCTATCGCTTCCAGCGCGCTCGGGTTCTCGAGCGACGACATGTCGCCGGGATCCTCACCGACGACCTTGGCTCGGATCGCCCGGCGCAGGATCTTGGCGGAGCGGGTCTTGGGAAGTTCCTCGACGAACTTGATCATCGTCGGGCTGAACGCCTTGCCCAGCTGGGTGGCGATCGCCCTCTTGATCTCGGCGGCGAGCTCGTCGGTGGGGTCGACACCTGGTTTCAAGATGCAGAAGCACCAGACCGCCGTCCCCTTTACCTCGTCCGGCACGCCTATCGCCGCGCACTCCACGACGGCGGAATGGTCAACGGCGGCCGACTCGTACTCGGCCGGACCGATGCGCTTGCCCGCGATGTTGAGCGTGTCGTCGGAGCGCCCGTGCAAAAACCAGTAGCCGTCCTCGTCGATCGACGCCCAGTCGCCGTGTACCCAGACGTCGGGAAAGCGCGACCAATAGGTCGAGATGTAGCGCTCGGGTGACCCCCAGAAGCCGCGGGTCTGGGCGGGCCACGGCTTGCGACACACAAGTTCGCCGACCTCGCCGCGGATGGGCTTGCCCTCGGCGTCAACCACGTCCATGGCCATTCCGAGCGATGGGGTCCCGAGCGAGCAGTTCTTCGTCGGGATGACGGGCGATTGCCCAAGGAAGCAGGCGCCGACCTCGGTTCCTCCCGACAGGTTCATGATCGGACAGCGGCCGCCGCCGACGACGTCCGAGAACCACTGATAGGGCTCGGGATTCCACGGTTCTCCCGTCGAGCCGAGGATCCGCAGGCTCGACAAATCGTGCTTGCGCACCGCGTCCTCGCCGGCCGGCATCAGGGCGCGCACGAGTGTCGGCGAGATCCCGAGGATCGAGATCGAGTGGCGTTCGATCATCTCCCAGAGACGGTCCGGGCCCGGATAGTTGGGAGCTCCCTCGTACATGAACACGCAAGCGCCGTTTGCGTGCCCGCCGACCATCTCGAGGGGGCCCATGATCCAACCCATGTCGGTAACCCAATAAAGGACGTCGTCGGGCTTGGCGTCGAGTTGGTAGGCGACCTCCTGGGCGATCTTTACGAGGAATCCGCCGTGGACGTGCACGCTGCCCTTTGGTTTCCCCGTCGTCCCGGACGTGTAGGCGATCATGTACGGCGTCTCTGGGTCGAGCCTCGCCGCATCCGCGTCCGACGACTGAGCCTCGAACGCATCGTTCCACGTCACATCCTTCGGACCCGCTGGGATGTCGACGTCGGGAAAGCGTCTGTAGACGACGACGTGCTCGATCGACGGCGTCTCCGCCACCGCTTCGTCCGCGGCCGCTTTCATCGGCACGCGCTGACCCCGTCGAAAGAACGCGTCGGCGGTGAACAAGACCTTTGCGCCCGCATCGTTGAGCCGCGTTGCAACGGCCGGAGGGCCGAACCCCGAAAACACCGGGAGGTAGATGGCGCCGATCTTTGCGATCGCTTACATCGCGATCACGGCCTCAGGGGTCATAGGCATGTAGACGCCGACCGCATCCCCGGACCGCACGCCGAGGGCGGCGAGGCCGTTCGCAACCCGGTTGACCCCCGCCGCGAGCTGGGCGTAGCTCAAAGCGCGCACCTCGCCATCCTCGCCCTCCCACAGCAGGGCGTTGTTCTTCGCGAGGGGGCCGGCGGCGTGGCGATCGACGCAGTTGTACGTCAGATTGATCTCGCCGCCGACGAACCATTTGGGCCAGGCGATCCCGCCGGACGTATCGAGGATCTGGTCGTACGGCTTGAAGAAGTCGATGCCGACGTCTTTGATCGCGGCATCCCAGAACCACTCGATGTCTTCTTGGGACTGCCGCACAAGGTCGAAGAAGTCATCGATGCCGTGTGCGCGCATAAAACGCGTCACGTTCGCGTTCTCGATGTAGTCGGGAGTCGGTTCCCAAACGAAGCCGCTCATGCTCGAGTCAGGCTATCGCGCTCCTCGTGGTTCAGGAGCGTGTCTCGGTTATGAGCTGGATGACGAGGCCGTCGAGGATGTCCTTCTCGGACACCATCACCTCGGGGAAGTCGAACGCCTCCATTACGCAAAGGAGGATCTCGGCCCCCGCGACGATCACGTCCGCCCTGCCGGGGTCGAGCGCGGTCACGCGCTTTCGCTGCGCGTACGGAAGCGATTCCAGGCGCTTGGCCAGCAGCCGAACGTCCCCGTGGCTCATGACCATGTGATGCGTTATGTCGGAGTCGTAGACGAGTGTTCCCGCTTTCAGCGTGGCGAGCTGACTCACCGTCCCCGCCACGCCCACGAGGCGCGTGCCACGCTCGACGTGCACGATCTGCGTGAAGGCCTCGAGCGCCTCTTGGACCTCGGCGCGCAGCGCGTCGATCTCGTCACGAGTTGGCGGATCGCTCTCGAGGTACTTCTCGAACATGCGAACGCAGCCGATGTCGAGCGAGACGAGCGCCTCGGGTTCCGATCCGCCGTAGATCAACTCGGTCGAGCCTCCGCCGATGTCCACGACCAGGATCGTCTCGGGATCGGGCAAGTCGGCGCGTACGCCAAGGAACGTCGTGCGCGCCTCCGCGTCGCCGGTCAGCAGTTCGGGCGGCCGCCCGGTCAAACGCTCGACGCCCTCGAAGAACTCGTCGCGGTTCATCGCGTCGCGCACGGCCGACGTCCCGGTTACGCGGATTCGCTCGACCCCGTATTCACCGCAGATCGCCGCGTAATCGGCGATTGTCGAGAGCGTCCGCTTGAGAGCCTCGGGGGCAAGGACGCGCCGGCGATCGACGCCCTCGCCGAGGCGCGTGATCACCATCCGGCGTTCGAGGGTGCGAAAGCCTCCCGCCTGTTCCTCGGCGACCAAGAGCCGCGTCGAGTTCGTACCCGTGTCGATCGCCGCGACCCTCAACCCGCGCCCTCCACGCAGGGAACCCGGCAGTCGGGCCAGCCGACCTGCGCGAGGACGACTGCCCCCACGGGGTTGGGAGGATCGGCGAGCTCTTGCGCCACGTGCGCGTGCAGGCACTTGATGCGATTGGGCCCCCCGCCGGGAGGTGGACCGGGGTCGAGGATCATCGCGTGGGAGTCGCGGCGCCTGACGAGCCGCGCGACTGCCTCGTCGACCCGCTCGCGCGCGCCCTCTGAGGCCGCCAGGGCCTCGTTCAGCGCGCGCATCCGCCCGGTCGCCTCCTGCTTGCTCGTGCGCTTGACGAGCATCGGGCACGTCAACCAGAATAAGGTCGGAAAGGGCGCGCCGTCGTCCCCGATGGGGTGGTTCTCGATCACCATCGGGACCCCGAGATGACAACGCCGGGCGACCGACCATCGGCCGCGCAATGGCCGCCCCAGCTGCCCTTCGACTTGCGTCCGGTCTCGCTCGCTGTGTTCGAGGGTCGTCATCGAAGCGACTCTAAGGTCTGCTCGGGCTCAACTCGTCGTAGTGATCCCGCACACCTCGAAGCCGTACTCGGACGCGAGCCTGCTCGCGTGCGCCTGGATCGCATTCGCCTCCGTGGAGGCCTCGGTGAATCCCCTCTGATTCCCGGCCGCGGCTTCGTCCGCCGCGGTTTGAAAGACCTCGACGAGCCGGTCCTGGGTGTTGAGCCAATCCTGGAGCAGCTGCTGATCCTCCTCGGGACGGTCTAGCGCGCGGATGTCGCGTGTCTGATCCTCCAGGATCGGAGTTGTCTCGCGAAAGAGCGTGGCGGCACCGGACAGCCCCCCGGCCTCGAAGTCGATCGTCTCCGAGATCTCGGCCGATTCGTCGAACGAGGCCCTGCAGATGTCGTCGGCCTGGGCGATGAAGTCCTCTTTCGATACGCCGCCCGCAAAGAAGACGAAGAAGATCCCGACCAGCAGCGCAACGACGAGCAGCAGCGCGACGGCGGCCAGGACCCTGCGCCGGCGGATGTCGGCTGCAGAGGCGCTAGGGCCGCGACCACCCGTCGCGGTCAGGGCAGCCCCAGGAAGTCGAGCATCGCGTCGACCAGCCCGCGCTCCTCGACCCGCTCGGCTGCGGGCGGCGAGGCGTCTCGCTCGGAGACCTTTGTCGGATCGTCCTTCGCCGGAGGCATCACGATCACGCTCGTCTCGCCCGGGCGCACGAGCCCGCTTTGGGAACGCGCCTGCTGCTCGAGATAGTCGGGGTCCTGAAGCCGTTCCACCCGGTTCTCGAGAAGGCGATTCGACTGCCTGATCTCGCGCAGCTCATCGGTCATCCCCGCTATGCGGCTGCGCTGTTCGAGCAATTGGCGAGTCGGCTCGATTGCCATGGCTCCGGCGAGACCGACCACGAGCATGACGATCGCGACCTGTGGCGCGAGGCCCAGGCGGTGTCCGTCGCCGAGCTGGAGCACCTTCACGACGATCTCCAGAATGCTTTGGCGCCCGTGTAGCGGGCCCCGTCGCCCAGTGCCTCCTCGATACGCAGCAACTGGTTGTATTTCGCCGTGCGCTCGCTTCGCGTCGGGGCTCCCGTCTTGATCTGTCCCGCATTCACTGCGACGGCGAGGTCGGAGATCGTCGTGTCCTCGGTCTCTCCGGAACGGTGCGAGATCACCGTTGCATAGCTGGCTCGATGGGCGGTGCGAATGCACTCGAAGGTCTCGGTCAGAGTTCCGATCTGGTTCGGCTTGACGAGGATCGCGTTGCCCGCGCCCTCTCGTATGCCGCGTTCGAGTACCTCGGGGTTGGTAACGAAAAGATCATCGCCGACGAGTTGCACGCGGTCGCCCAAGCGATCGGTCAGAGTCTTCCAACCATCCCAGTCGCCTTCGTCCATGCCATCCTCGATCGAGACGATCGGATAACGATCGACCCAGTCGGCCCAGAAGTCGACCATCTCCTCGCTCGTGAGCCGGCGGTCTTCGGATGCGAGAACGTAATGGTCGCCGTCTCGTATCTCGGAGGTCGCGGGGTCCAGCGCGAGAGCGATGTCTCGACCCGGTTCGTAACCGGCTTGCGAGATCGCTTCGACGAGCAGCTCCGCGGCCTCGGAATTGGCCTGTAAATCCGGCGCGAACCCTCCCTCGTCGCCGACGCCCGTCGACAGCCCACGCGCGTCGATCAATTTCTTGAGCGCGTGGTAAGTGGTCGCGCCCCACTCGAGCGCCTCGTTGAAGGTCGACGCGCCGAGCGGCGCGAGCATGAACTCCTGGAAGTCCAGCGCGTTGTCGGCGTGGGCTCCCCCATTGATGACGTTCAGAAGGGGAACCGGAAGCAGGTGCGCGTCGGGCCCGCCGAGATAGCGCCACAGCGGCACGCGCAACTCCGCCGCGGCTGCATGCGCGGTCGCCAGCGAGACCCCGAGAGTCGCGTTGGCGCCGAGCTTCGACTTGTTGTCGGTGCCGTCGATGTCACGTATCAGTGTGTCGAGGCCACGCTGGTCGAACGCGTCGAACCCAACGAGCTCGGGAGCGATGTGATCGATGACGTTCTCGACGGCCCGCCGGACGCCTTTGCCCCCGTAGCGGTCGCCACCGTCGCGCAGCTCGAGGGCCTCTCCGGCTCCGGTCGAGGCCCCCGACGGGACGATGGCGCGGCCCCGGGCTCCCGAGTCGAGGACGACTTCGACCTCGACGGTCGGGTTGCCGCGCGAGTCGAGTACCTCGCGCCCGTGGACCTGGACGATGGTGCTCATGAGTTAACTCCTTTAACCCTAAACCACACCTTTATAGCACCATCGCCGGTCTCGGGGCCGGTTCGCGCTGCTCGCGCCGCGGTTTCGGAGGCAGAACGCGCGCCCGGGGCCCACCTTTTGCCCCAAAGGCCGACGGGGCTCAGCCCGCGAGCGAGTCGCGGAAGCGCGCGGTCGCCTGGCGCAGGGCTCCTTCGGGGTCGACGCCGACCTTACGCGCGAGCGCCACCGTCCAGAACAGCGCCTCGCCGATGTCGTCCGCCGCGAGAGCCTCGGTCGCGCGCTCGCGCGCCTCGTCGCCGACGGGCGCGAACCCGAGCGGCGCGGCTCTCTTTTGCGTCTTGTAGGTCGCAATCAGCGCGGGCAACGCGTTCGGGATGTCGTCGAAGGGACCCGTCCGCTCCTTCTTCTCGGATGCCTTCAGCGTTTCCCAGTTCGCGACGACCTGCTCGGCACCGGAAACGACGGTGTCCGAGA
>JALZCA010000079.1 GCA_030863285.1 Actinomycetota bacterium
AGGTGGGCCCGCGGCATGATCGACCCGACGAAGCTGAGCCCGTCGGCGACGCGCAGGTACTCCCGGGTCAGCGAGGCGCCGTCGCCGCAGAACTTGAGCCCGACGGTGGTCGGCGGGCCGACGGTCGAGGTCTGGATGTCGGCATCCACCAGCGCCGATCTGATCCCGGCCGCGGAAGCCCGGCGCAAGAGCTCGATCCCGAAGGTCGTCTTGCCGCTGTCGATCCCGCCGAGGAGAAAGACGATGCCGGGATCGCGCAGGAGACGTTCGTAGGTCTGCTCTATGTCTTCCGCCATCGTCGAACCTCTTCGTTCGTTCGGCGCCGGCTCGACCCACTAAAAAGACCGTCCCGTAGGACGGCCCCTTTGATGTCGCAAGCTCCGGCTAGCCGGCGTCCATGTACCTCTCGTCGAGATACTTACGGACGTCATCATCACGTATCCGATATCCGCGGCCGACTCGCACCGCCGGAAGCTGACCGGCTTTGATGAGTCGGTACACAGTCATGTTCGAAACCCTCAGTTGTCTCGCCACTTCTGCGACGGTGAAAAACCGTCCCAGAACCTGCGGGCTCGTAGGTGAACCGGGGTCGTCGTTCATGACGAGCGCAACTATAGCAGGGGCCTTTTTCACCTTCCGGGACGCGTCGCAAGCTGAAAAAGCGGCCCGTCCGATCCCCTAAATGAGCAGGTCGCCCTCCTGCAGAATCGTGCGGTCGTCGATCGTCAGCGTCGGATCGAGCACGATGCCGTCCTGATGGGAAGAGACGCGCACGGTCCCCCCAAACGAGTGGTTGTCGCCCAGTGCGAGATGGATCGTCCCGAGGATCTTCTCGTCCTCGAGGACGTTGCCGGTCAGGATCGCCGCTTCGTTTGTTCCGATGCCGAGCTCGGCGACTGCAAACGCGTCGCGCCCATATGGCTCGAGCGCGGCGCGGAACCGATCGGCCCCAGCACCCGCAATGCTCGTCGCATAGCCGTCCTCGAAATCGACCACCAATGGGTCTTCCAACAAGCCCAGCGGCCACACGGTTCCGTCGACCACCAGCCTTCCCGTTGCCGTGCCTTCGACCGGCGCGATGAAGCCCTCACCGGCAGGCAGATTCCCGAACGCGCCGGGCTCTCGCAGGTCGCCGTCGTCGGAGATTGCCGTGCGACCAGCGATCGACAGCCGCAAGTCGCTGCCCTTGGCGCTCGTGATGCGGACGGCGTCTCCGGCCGTCAAGAGTTCCGCGACCGCGCGCGAACGTCTCTTGACGCCGTCGAAATCGGCGCTCATGGTCCGGGCGAGCATGTCGACCGTGATGTCGGGCATCGTCGCCGCCCTGACCCCCTTCTCGGTCGCGGCGCGCCGAGCCGACGTGTGAGAGACGGACTTGGAGGTCGGAGCGATCAGGACGTCGCAGGCCAGCATCGCAGCGGCCACGGCCGGGGGCGGCTCGGTCCCGTGCGTCTCGCGCTCGGCCATCTCGATCGAGACCGCCTCTGCCCCCATAAGACGAGCGCCGTCGACCAGGGCTCGGGCGATCTCCGCCTTCGCCGGATCACTCAGCACGAGGACCTGCTCGCCCGGCCTCACTCCCAGGCAATCGTCGAGGACCGTCCGGACCGAGCCGTCGAGCGAGCTCGGGCTCGAATCGGAAGAGCCGGTCATGGATCGAGCCCGCCGATCACGTGTTCGAATATCGTCCAGGAGGGCTCGTAGAGGCGCGGCGGCCGGTTGTCGTCAAAGGGGATGATCGAGACGTCTTCCGGGTGCTCGGCCCACGCGACCGCGAGAGCCGGGTCGTTTATGTCCATGGCGGCCACGACCGGGATCCCGCGCACTACTGCTGCTCCCGCGTAGCCGTGGTCGCCGAGCACGAGGTCGGGCCAGGGTTCGGCTTCGAGCATCGCCTCCATCGGCTCGGCGGAATGCGTGTGGACGAGAGACGCCCCTTTCGACAAACAGCCGACGTTGCCGACGTAGCGGATCTCGGCGTGACCACGCCCGAGAGGGAACTTCTCTTCTTCACGCAAACGGATGATCTTGCCGCCGGCTCGCCGGTACGCGTCGACAACGCGGATGTGGTGCTCGAGCAATCCGGTCGGGTGCCCCGTGGCGACGAGCAACGTCGCGCCGCGGCGCGCGGCGTCGCGCAAACGAAGCGCAGCAGCGGCTATGGCCCTCACGGTTTTGTCGGGATCGAGCGTGTCGGCGCCGTCCCAGTCCTCGATGTCGTCCGAGCAACCGGTCAACTCGGCGAGGAACGAGAGCACTTCCTGCATCGAGTACTTGTCGAAACCAGACAACCCGAAAGATGCGTCCTGGTCGCCGTCGATCAGCGCGCGAATCTTGTTCAGGTTGTCGTGTCTGCTGTGCGATTGGTGCGGTCCGGTGATGCCCGCAGCGACCAACGCATCGCGCGCCTTGACCAAATATCCTGACAGCATCACGGCATCCTAAGGGCGCGGCCTGTTGCCGAACGCCGCGGTTCCCCACGACCAGGAGGGGCAATGAGCACCGATCTGTTCTCACTCGAAGGAAAGACCGCGATCGTTACGGGGGCTTCACGCGGTATCGGACGAGCCATAGCACTTGGCTTTGCGCGCGCGGGTGCCGATGTCGCCGTCGCCGCGCGCAGCGAAGCCGACCTCAAGTCGCTTGCCGACGAGATCGAAGACGAAGGCCGACGCGCCCTGGTCGTTCCCACCGACGTGACCGAGCGCGATCAGATCGAGGCGTTGGTCGAGACGACTGCGAACGAGCTCGGCGGCCTCGACATCCTCGTGAACAACGCCGGGGGAACGAGGTTCATGTCGCCAATCGTGGGTCTGAGACCCGAAGGCTGGGAGAAGGCGATGCGCCTCAATCTCGACGCGGTCTTCCACGCGACGCAACTGGCGGCGCAAAGGATGGTGTCAAGCGGAGGCGGATCGATCATCCAGATCTCTTCGGTCGCCGGGATCACGGGGTCTCCGGGCCTCTCCTATTACTCGGCCGCCAAGGGAGGCGTCCGCCTGCTGTCGCAGTCCGTCGCCAAGGAGCTGGCGGAGTCGAACGTGCGCGTGAACTCGATCTCGCCGGGATGGGTGGCGACCGACCTCAACGCGAACCTGCGTCAGGACGCCGCCACCGAGAAGTTCGTGCTCGACATGATCCCGATGAGGAGGTGGGGTGAGGCCGAGGACATCGTGGGGGCCGCGATCTTCCTCGCCTCCGACGCGTCCGCGTTCGTAACCGGAGCGACGCTGGTCGTCGATGGAGGCCAGACGGCCTAGACCGCCGCCGAGCGCGTACTGAGTCGCGCAGGGAGTGACCCACTACGCGCTCGACCCGCGGGAGTTTGTTCACTTTGGCCAATTCCCGGCTCCCGTGAGGCTCTAGCCGCGCCGATCTGGGGCTGCTACGTTCGAGCTTCGCCCGCAGGCACGGGCGCGCCGGGTTCGGGTCGCAAAGGAGTGACGGACATGTGCCCTCGCAAGCTGCAGAACTTCATCGATGGTGAGTTCCAGGACGCCGCGGACGGGAGGACGACCGAGCTCGTCAACCCCGCGACCGGCGAGGTCTTCGCCGAGGCCCCCTTGTCGTCGAGCGACGACATCGACAAGGCCTGCGCTGCGGCGCGACGAGGCTTCGAGAAGTGGAGGGACACGACGCCGTCCGAACGAAGCCTCGCCCTTTTGAGGATCGCCGACGCGATCGAGCAGCAGGCGGAGGAGTTCGTCCGGCTCGAGGTCGAGAACACCGGCAAGCCGGTCCAGCTGACGCTAGAAGAAGAAGTCCCGCCGATGGTCGACCAGATCAGGTTCTTCGCGGGGGCCGCGCGCGTCCTCGAGGGGAGGTCGGCCGGCGAGTACATGGCATGGCACACCTCGTTCATACGGCGCGAGCCCGTCGGCGTCTGCGCGCAGGTGACGCCGTGGAACTACCCGATGATGATGGCGGTATGGAAGTGGGCTCCGGCGATCGCGGCGGGAAACGCAGTCGTCTTGAAACCCTCGGACACGACGCCGGTGACGACAGTGAAGATGGCCGAAGTCATGGCCGAGTTCCTGCCGCAAGGTGTCTTCAACGTCGTGTGCGGCGACCGGGAGACCGGCGCCACGCTGGTAGCGCACAAGGAGCCCGACATGGCATCGGTGACCGGCAGCGTACGCGCGGGGATGGACGTCGCCCGCTCCGCGGCCAACGACCTCAAGCGCGTCCATCTCGAGCTCGGCGGCAAGGCACCCGTCATCGTGTTCGACGACGCGGACCTCTCGGCGGCGGCGGAGGCCATCGCAGCCGCGGGCTACTTCAACGCGGGTCAGGACTGCACCGCGGCAACGCGCGTGCTTGCGGGTCCGAAGGTCTACGACAACTTCGTCGGCGAGCTGGTCGAACAGGCGAAGAACACCAAGACCGGCGCGCCCGACGACCCCGACGTCCTCTACGGCCCCCTCAACAACGCCAACCAGTTCGAACGCGTGAAGAGCTTTCTCGAGCGCAAGCCCGAGAAGGCCGAGGTCGTCGCCGGCGGAAGCGCGCTCGAGAGCAGCGGTTACTTCTACGAGCCGACCGTGGTCACGGGGCTCGACCAGACCGACGAGATGATCCAGCACGAGGTCTTCGGGCCGGTCATCACCGTTCAGCACTTCGACGACGAAGACAAGGCGATCGCGTGGGCCAACGACGTCGATTACGGGCTCGCGTCGAGCGTGTGGACCAAGGATCACGGACGCGCCATGCGGATGGCCAAGGCCCTCGACTTCGGTTGCGTATGGATCAACACGCACATACCGCTCGTCGCGGAGATGCCCCACGGAGGCTTCAAGCACTCCGGGTACGGGAAGGACCTCTCGATGTACGGGTTCGAGGACTACACGCGCGTCAAGCACGTGATGTCTAACATCGAGTAACCGGCCGCGCAGGACGCCGAAAGCGGATCAGGTTGCGAGCGGGCGCGCTCGCCGGTCGGCTAGTGGGTGCAGCGGCCGGTCGCTACCTCTTGAGAGAGGGTCGCCCCGCGCTCTATCTCGTCTTGGACCTCGGAACCGGTAAGGGCATAGCCGGTGCCGCCCTGCGTCGTCGAGGCCGCGAAGATGACGCCGGCGACCTTGCCCTGTGGCGTCACGAACGGACCCCCCGAATCGCCTTGCTGAACGCGCGCCCGCAACTCGTAGATCTCGCGTAGAACCTCTTCGTCTCCATAGATGTCGCGCCCGCGCGCGTCGAAGACGTTTTGCACCGCCGCCGCGTTGGCCTCGAAACGACCCTGCTCGACCCCGGGATAACCGAGCGTGGCGCCGGGGCTCCCGGAGTCGAGGTTGCGTGTGATGAGTGGCAACGGGGATGCCTGGAGGTCCGGGACCTTGAGGATCGCGAGATCGAGTCGCGGGTCGAATAACACGACCTGGCCCTCGAGGCCCCCGGTGCCCACCTCTCCCTCGGCCTCGACGTTGACGCCCGACGATCCCGCCACGACGTGCGCGTTCGTTACCACCGTCTCCGGGGCCGAGACCCATCCGGTACCGAGTTGGGTACCGCCGCACGCGGGTACGACGATCCGCAGCGTCGAGTCGCGCGCCGCGGCAACCGCCTTCTGCGCGAGCTTGTTCGAGGGCAGGTCTACGTCGTCTCCGATCTGAGGGGGGATCCCGATGAAGACCTGCGGGAACCCGGAGGTGTCGAGATACTGCTGAAGGACGGCGAGGAGGTCTGGAGGTCTGCGCACGTCGTTCGCCCACCGCAGGACCTTGGACTCCGCGAGTTGTCTCGACACGGCCTGCGAAGGTCCCAATACCAGCAGCGAACCGATCAGCCAGTACGCGATCAGCGCGGCGGCGACGCCGAGCACCGCGCCGAGCACCGCGTCGGCCTTCCCAAGCCTGATCTTGCGCGCGAATGCGCCGAAGCGCGCTCCGATGAAGTAGCCGATGATCTGGCCGATCGACAGCGCTATGAAGACGACCAGCAGCGACAACAAGGCGGCTTCGAGCCCGGCCCGGTCGGTGTACTCGCGCACCAGCCGGGGGCCGAGCGCGGCGCCCGCGATCAGGCCGAGGAACCCACCACCGAATTCAAAGATCTGACGAAGGCCGCCTCGTCTGTAGCCGCGCCACGCGAGAAGGATCGCGAGCAGAAAGACGAAGAGGTCGGCGAGGTTCAACCCGTTCTCCTAGAGCAAGCCACTCCGCACGTGAACTACTCGAACCAGCCGAGGCCGGTCTGGAGCGCGCGGAACGTCAGCCCGAAGCACACGAGAGAGATCACGCCGAATACGACCCAGGGGATGTCGGCAAAGCGTTTGCCCAGCCGGTGAGCGAGAACGAGAAGCGCCGCCGGGAACAACCCCCCGTAGACGTAGTGGAGCCACTCGGGCCCCGACGTCTCGGGGCGGTTGTCGAGCAAGAACAGGATCCCGCCGACGACCACCTGAATGCCGAGCACGACCTGGACCGCCCCGACGAGCCCCCAGAACCAGCCGCCGGGGGCCTTGTTGCGCGCGAGACCCATGGCTGCGGCGAGCGCGAGCAACAGAAAAGCGGCCGGGATCGCATAGGCGATGAAGCGGTGGACGTCGGTCACGAGGCGACAGGTTACGTCGCCGGAGAGGCTAGCGCTGAGAGCCGCGGCAGACACTGGTCGAGGACCTGCTCGACCGACTCCTCGACGCGCTCGCGATACGGGCGCGAGACCTCTTCGGGCCGGAGATCGTCCAGCCACTCGGGCGGGATCAGGTCCGCGCGATCGCACATCTCTGCGAAGTGCACCGTCCACACGAGGGGGACGATCGTCTCGGCCTGGTAGCCGCCCCCGCCCGTCGCGACCCACCGCCCGTCTGCAAAAGCGTGTGCGGCCTCGTGGATGATCCGCGCCATCCGGGGATAGGCACCGAGCGTGAGACCCAGATTCGCCAGGGGATCGCCGTAGTGCGTATCGGCGCCGAGCTGCGTCACGAGCAGGTGCGGCCGGAAAGCGGCGCCGACCTGGGACAACACCCGCTCGAGCGCCCACAGGTAGTCGTCGTTTCCCGTGCCGGGAAGGAGCGGGACGTTGACCGCGGCCCCCACGGCGTCTCCCGTTCCGATCTCGTCTTCGAAGCCCGTTCCCGGATAGAGGTAACGGCCCGACTGATGCAACGAGACCGTGAGCACGCGCGGCTCATCGTAGAAGATCCACTGCACGCCGTCACCGTGGTGGACGTCGACGTCGAGATACAGCACTCGCCACTCCGGCTGCAGCTCGAGAACCTTTGCGATGGCTACGGCGGGGTCGTTGTAGATGCAGAAGCCGGACGCCTCGGCGCGCCGCGCATGGTGAAGCCCTCCGGCGGGATTGAACGCATGCAAGTAGTCCCCCGACGCGACGACCTCTGCAGCGGTCAGGGTCGCGCCGCAAACCGCAGCCGAAGCGGGGTGCATGTTGGCGAAGATCGGATTGTCGGGCGTTCCGAGGCCGTAGCGGCGCCCCTGCCGCTCATCGACCGCAGCGCCGTCGATGTCCTTGACCACCTGCACGAACTCAGGCGCGTGAGCGCCCTGGATCTCGTCGTCGGTGGCGGAGCGGGATGCGACCTCGCGGACGCGGTCGCCGTCGATCAGGCCGAGGTCGCGTATCCGGTCGTAGGTGAGAAGGACTCGCTCGGGTCGCAGCGGATGCGAAGCGCCGAAGTCATACGCTCGTGCGATGTCCTCGACGGTTACGAGCGCTATTGCGTCGCTCGCACTCATGCCTCGGGTTCGCCGCCGGCCAGTTCCTGTGAGCGCTCCATCGCGGCCTGGATAGCGTTGAGGAACGCGGCCCGCACCCCGGACTGCTCGAGGACGCGGATGGCCCGGATCGTCGTGCCACCGGGAGACGTCACCATCTCCCGCAGCTCCACCGGATGCATCTGCTCGTCGCGCAGCATCTTGGCCGAACCCAGCATCGTCTGGATGACGAGGTCGGTCGAGACCTCGCGGGAGAGACCGAGCAAGATACCGGCCTCGATCATGGCCTCGGCGAGCAGCGCGAAGTACGCAGGTCCCGAGCCGGAGATCGCGGTGACGGCGTCGAGGTAGCTCTCGGGAACGACCACGACTCGACCAACGTGCTCCAAGACCTCGCGCGCGAGGGCGAGGTGTTGATCGTCTGCGTTGCGGCCGGCGGCTATACCGGCCATCCCCTCGTGCACCACTGACGGCGTGTTCGGCATGGCGCGCACGACGGGCGCGGATTCGGCGAGGTGATCTTCGATGAACGAAGTCGGGATCGCCGCCACCACCGAGAGGACGGTCTGGTCCGCCCGAACCGAGGCCGATATCTGCGACAGCAACCCCTCGATGTCCTGCGGTTTGACGGCGAGAACTACGACGGTTGCGTCGGCAACCGCCGCCGCGTTGTCGGTGGTGACTTCGACGCCGTAGTTCTTGGACAACTCCGCGAGTCGTTGTTCGCGACGAGCGGTCACGACGATCTCGTCCGCGCTGCGCCAGCCGGAGGCAAGCAGGCCGCCGACGAGAGCCTCACCCATCTTTCCGCCACCGAGGACGGCAAGCTTCGTCATGACGACATCTATGATGGCAGGTCAGGGCATTCCTCGAACCGGAAGGGACACAACGACGTGCTCGGCCGCATGCTGCTTTGGGCATCGGAGAAACCCCGCGTCAAAAAGCTTGTCGTGGAAGGCAAGTGGGGACGCGCCGTGGTCGACCGCTTCGTTGCCGGACACGATCTCGAAGACGCGATCCAGGTCATCAAGGAGCTCAACTCGCGCAACATCGGGGGCATCCTCGACCTGCTCGGCGAGGGCGTCACCAACGCAGCCGGGGTCGACGCGGCCGTCGAGAACTATCTCGCTGCCATCAAACGCATCGAAGAGACCGAGATCGACACGACCGTTTCGGTAAAGCCGACGCAGTTGGGCATCACGTTCGACAAGGGCGGGGCGCTGGATCACCTTCGCCGTCTTGCGGCCGAGGCCGAGGCCGTGGGATCGCGCGTCGAGATCGACATCGAACAGTCCGATTTCGTTTCGGACACACTCGACCTCTATCGGACGCTCCACGCCGACTTCCCCGACCTGCGGCTGGCGGTCCAGGCCTACCTACGAAGAACTCCCGTCGACCTCCAGCTCATGGCCCCCTTGAAACCTCGTATCCGACTGGTCAAAGGGGCGTACGCGGAACCCGAAGAGATCGCCTTTCAGAAAAAGCGGGAGGTCGACGCACAATATGCGTTTCTCACCGACTGGCTCTTCGAACAAGGGACCGATCCCGCCATCGCCTCTCACGATCACGTTCTCATCGAGCACGCCAAGAACGCGGCGTCTCGAACGGGGGCCGGCAAGGAGGGGTTCGAGATCCAGATGCTCTACGGCATCCGGCGCGACCTACAGGAGGAGCTCGCCGCCGACGGCTACCGCGTGCGCGTCTACGTTCCGTACGGGTCCGCGTGGTACCCGTACCTGATGCGACGGATGGCCGAGCGCCCCGCAAACATCATGTTCTTCTTGCGCGCGCTGGCCGGGAAATAGAGCAAGGCCCCAGGAACCTTCGCCGCCTTGAGCTCGTGCACTTCCCCACACACGAGCGCGCAACGACAGCCAGCTTCTGGGGCCTTGCGACTCCCAGCGATTCACCGAAAGACTCGAAAGACCCCCGGTGAGATCGGGAAGCGGAGAACATAGCGACGCACGTTGCGCGCGTGCAAGTTGCGTTTCCGCAGATAGATCAACAAATGAGCAGGTCACGGCCCGGCGCGTTTTCTTCGCGGACTCGGCGATTTCTTCGCGCTATCCGGGACGGGTCTTCAGTTAGCAGGTGCAGACCTCGGGCAGGGTCTCTTGAATGAGGCACTCGTAGAGCGCATGCAGTTGATCCGCGGTGCTCTCCCATGAGAAACCGCGCGCTCTGCGCGCAGCGTTGATCCCAAAGTCACGGCGCAGGTCGTTGTCCGCGAGCAACGTCTTGAGTCGCCCGGCGAAGGTTGCGGGGTCGCGCGTATCGACGAGGAAGCCCGACTCACCGTCGGCGACGATGTGAGACAGCCCACCGACCGGAGTCGCTACGACGGGGGTTCCGCAGGCATGTGCTTCGAGCGCCGCGAGTCCGAAAGACTCGGAGTGGGAGCACACGGCGAGAGCGTCCGCGGCTCGATAGAACGACGGCAGGCGGAAATGCGGTTGGGGGCCGAGAAAACGAACGACGTCGTCCAGTTCCAGGTCCCGCACGAGCCCGCGCAGCCGCGCGACCTCCTCGTCGCCCCCCCGACCGCTTGCTCCTCCGACAATCAAGAGCGAGACCGGACGGTCGAGAGCGGGAACGAGCTGCTCGACAGCCCGGATCGCCAGCTCCAGACCCTTCAGACGTTGGATACGGCCGACGTAGAGGATCGTGAGCTCGTCTCCTAGGCCCAGCTCCCGCCGAGCGAGGTCTGCGTTCCCGGGCGAGAAGACATCGTGATCGACGCCCGGATGGATCGTCTTCAGTCGGTCGTGATGCGCACCGTAGAGGCAGGCGAGCTGCTCCCATTCCTCGTCGGTGGACGCGACGAGGACATCGGCCGCGTCGATCACCTTGCGCTCGCCGGCGAGACGCGTCTCGGGTTCCGGCATGTCGCCCGGCGCCAAAAAGCGGTTCTTCACGAGCCCCAAGGTGTGATGGGAGTGAACCAGCGGGATGTGCCAGGCGTCCGCCAGGATGGTTCCGGCAAGACCCGAATGCCAGTAGTGCGAATGGATGACGTCGTAGGAGACGCGCTGTTCGCCGGCGAACGCCCGAATGCCGGTGGCGAAGTCCTCGAGGTGTGTGGGGAGGTCCTCCTTTGCCACCGGCGCGGGAGGGCCTGCTTCGATACCGATCACGCGGACGCCGTCGAAGAGCTCGATCACGCGTTCGTCGACACCCGTAGAACGCGTATAGACGTCGGTCCGCAGGCCACGGCGCGCGAGAGCTTTGGTCAGGGCGCGCACGAAGATGGTCATACCACCGGAATCGCCGACGCCCGGTTCCAGCAAAGGTGACGAATGGTAGGAGAGAACCGCCGCTCGCGTCATCTCAACCCATCGTAGAAGGTGCCCGAACCCTATCCGTTCCGCGGTTCAGGACGCGGACGTTGTTGAGAGGCACGGCTTGTGAACCGAGCTGGTACTTGTATCGCTCCGGCCCCCGCAGGAAGTCGAAGATGCGTGTGTGGTCGTCGGCGATCGCGTTCTTTACCAGTTCGGAGACCAGCACCAACCCCGGCGATAGACGAGCGACCTCGGGCAGATAGGCGGAGTTGTAGAGGTAGAACGTGTGTCCGAGCTGGAAACCGAAGGTCGACGCCACGGCGCGCTCGTCGATCTCCATGAAGTCCAATCGCAGCCAGCCGCGCGGCTGGAAGTCGCGCGCGATCCTCTCGAAGAACGTCGCGATCTCCGGACGCATGAAGTGTCCTTTCAAACCCTCGGCCCCGCGATGCATATCGACGAAGAGCTCCAGGTCGCGCTCGAGCGTCTCGCTCGTCGTCGTGCGGAAACGGACGTCGGGATAGTCGCGCCCGAGCCGCCGTCTCTTGCGCCTCAACTCGTGGCGGTTCTTGGACCCAAGTCTTGCAAGGTAGGCGTCCCAATCGGCGGCCAAGACGAGGATCGCAGACGTCTCCTCTTGGTCGAGTGTGAACTCGAAGCCAAGACGGTCAGACCAGTCGACGAGGGCCTCGCCAAACCCAAACGGCACCGGCATGTTGTGCGCGTCGAACTCATCCCACTCGATCTCTTCGCGGATCAGCCAATCGAGTAAAGCTCGCGCGGCGTAGCCTCGATCCTCGGCAGTACATATCGCCCCGAGGTAGTCGGTGAGATCTATCCCGCCGACGAAGCGTAGGATGCGGCGCCCGTCCTGTTCGGTGCGATACAGAGGAACGATCGCGAGGGGGTCGCTCCCGCGTCGAACATCCAACACGAAAAGCTCATTGCCCGCCCCGAACTCCTCCCACCAGAGCCGGTTCCACTCCGGCGTGGCGAAGATGTGGCTATTGGGGTCCCGCTCGAATAGCGCCCGCCACTCGGGCAGATCGAATGCGTCCAAACTCGAATGGGCTGCGACCTCGATCGTCATCGTCGACACGGTAAGGAAAGCGTCATATCGGTGGTCGTTATTCCCCTAACGCAAACCGGACCCGCCAGGCGGGTCCGGTTACCTCGTTCGGTACGCGTGGCTATGAAGCCTTGGCTGCCTTGGTCGCGGCCGACCGGCTCGCCTTGACGTTCGCGCCGACGGCCTTGCGGATGCTGGTCGCGGCGGCCTTCACCTGGGAACGCGCAACCTTCGTCTGCTCGACTGCCTGCTTGCTGGGACGAGCGTTCTTGATCGAAGTCGAGAGCTTCCGACCCCGCTTGACGAAGTCGTCGTAAAGCTTCTCGCTGCGCGCGCGGTCCAGCGTGCTGAGATTCTTCACCTTCTCGATGGCGAAGTCGCCGACGCCGACCAGGGCGTAAACGAAGTTCTCACTCTTGGGCATTCAACTCACCTCCTCCAACGCCATTCGAGGCCTACGTTGCAAAACTTGGCGGGAAGACCGGAGGCTCGCTGAGCTTCGTCGGCGATGACGCCGCCGCAGCCCAACGCCGGGTGGGGGGGTGAAGAGGGTCGCTCCGACCTCCCGCCAAACTGAGAACCGACTCGAGCGATCGTTCGCCGATCGCGGCAACTGACTGGATGACAAGACGCCGATCGCGCTCACGAGCCCTCGACCTTTCGCGACACGACCGGCACGTCGTCAGCGGCGTCGGTGACGTCCGAGACCGACGCGGCGCGCTCTTCCGGATGAGCTTCGACATAGGACCTGTAGTGGTCGATCAACGCCTGCTTCTGGCGTTCGGTGAGTCGCGACTCCCGCAGGATCTCGTCGACGAGGTCCTGCTCGCGGTCTTCGTCGAGGATCCCCGCCCGGATGTAGAGGGTCTCGGCCGAGATGCGTAGGGCCTTCGCGATTGCCTGAAGGATCTCCGCCGAGGGTTTGCGCAGCCCCCGCTCGATCTGCGACAGATAGGGGTTCGAGATGCCGGCGAGGTCGGACAGCTTTCGTAACGAGAGGCGCGACATCCTGCGTTGCTCGCGAATGAAGGCCCCCAGCTCACCCAGCTTCATGCGGCCGTCCACCGCTCCCCTTCCTCCAGCGTCTTCTACCCGGCGCTAACTGTTATATCCGATTTGCATAACAGTTGCAAGCAGGATGAAAGCAGTGAGTCGCGAAAAATGGGGAGGTCGAGGGCGCTCCGGGGCAAACTACGCGCTTGCCACTACGCAGCGTAACGGTTTAAATACGTAGAGCAGGTCGGAAGCCGCTGCCGGCGAATCTCAAGAGGATGGAAGGGAATCGGGTGTCACGTGGAAGGGGTCTCGCGCCGCTCGTGGGTGCGGGCATGGCCGCCGTCGCCGCGGGCAGCCTCGTCATGTTCTCGCTGCTCGCGCAGCAGACCGCGCTGTCGCCCGAACCCGGAGACCCGGTCGTTCCGCGCAGCCCTCAGGAAACGGGGCGTCCGGCCATCGTAGTTCCCGCGCCCGAGACCGAGGTTGGCAGTCCCGGCTCGGAGACCGAAGCCCCCCGAGTCGATCAGCAACTCCCCGCCCCTCTCGTCACGTCCACCTTCCTTCCGTCCCTCCCGCCCGTTGCGGCGGGCGCGCCGACGTTAGCGACCCCAAGCGCTCCCCCACAGGCGCCACCCCCCGAGGAGACGCTCTTGGCGTCGCTCGACCTCGAGATACGTGTGACCGAGGCAGTTGATTTGCGCGGCCCTCTGCATGACTTGAGGCCCCGCGACCGTGGCCCAACCGACGGCGACAAAGGTGACGACGACTGCCCCGGCCGGCCCGCCAAACCGCGCGGCCCCGGCGAGCATCCGCATGGTGGACCGCCGGCCTGCGGCAACCCCCACGGCGAGCCGCCCGGCCAAGACAAGAGCAACGCGTCCCGCGGAGTTGCGCCGTCGGATGCGCCGCCCGCAACGTCGGCTTCTTCCGGCGGAGGCAGCGGAAGCTCGGCCGGAGGGACGGGTTCGACGGGCGGATCCTCGGGGTCGGCTTCGGATTCGCCCGGCTCGAGCGCCGGATCACCGCCCTCGCACGCGGGCGGAGGGTCCTCGTCGCCACCGGGGGGCGGAGGGTCCTCGTCGCCACCGGGGGGCGGAACTTCGTCGTCGCCGAGTTCGAGTGGGTCGAGCCATCCACACGGGTCCCCTCCCGGCCAGGCCAACAAGGGGTCCTCGTCGTCCTCCTCGTCCGGGAACTCCGGTCACTCGGGCCACCCCCACGGGGGCCCTCCCGGTCAGGCCAAGAAGTAGGTCGTCGCTCTAGCTGAGCGCGGCCGTGGGATCGGCTTCGCCGCTCGTGTAGCGGCGGACGATCTCGGCCTGGACTTTGTCCATGACCTCGTGGATCGAGCGCCTGCGCGCGGAGACGGTGCGCTCGTAGTCGGCAAGCGTATCGAGGATCTTGCGCAGTTCCTCGAGGTCGATCTCGCTGAGCCGCGCCAGTGTTTGCTCGCCGACGACCTCCTCGACCCGGCGCCGGGGCACGTCCGCGTTGCGCGGAACGGAGAAATCGGGGGCTCGGTTAGGAAGAGGCAAGTCGCTCCTGCTCCCACCATCGCCGCCCAGGATTTCGGGGAGTCTCGCCACAAGATCGTCGTCGGACCCACCCTCCCGCCGGTTGATCTCGGCCGAGAGTATGTCGAGGCGAGCTTGGCAGAGCCGTCGTTCGAAAGAGACCTCGGTCTCGGCCTCCCTGCACTCGTCGCGCATCGCGCGGAGGTCGGAGATCGATTTCTCCTGAAGTCCCTCGAGATAAGACGGGTGCGTCACGCGCTCGCTCAGGCGTCGCTGGCGTCCGTTCGTCATAGAGGCAGAGTAACGCCTGTCCGCGGCCCAATCCCGTCCGGCACACGAACCACCCGCGCTCGTCGAGCGACCGGTCTCACGCAAGACCGAGGAGCTCCCGAGCAACGTCGGGAGACGCGATCTCCCTTCCCGCAGCGCGCGCCATGTCCGCGACGCGTGCGATGAGCTGAGCGTTCGATTCGGCAAGACGGCCGGGCTCGAAGTAGCGAACGTCCTCGAAACCGGTCCGAACGTTACCTCCCGCTGCGATCGCCTCGCGAGCCACCGGGAGATGCGCTCGCCCGACGCCGGTCGCCGACCAGGTCGCACCCTCCGGGAGGTGAGCGGCGAGGAACTGGATCGCGTCGTCGTAGGCCGGAAGGCCGCCGGGAACGCCCAACACGAAGTCGTAATGGCGATGGTGTGTAGCGCCGCTGGTCTCGTAGACCCTTTCGGCATTGGCGATCATCCCGACGTCGAAGATCTCGAACTCGGGCTGCACGCTCAAAGACATCATCTTCTCGTGCAGCCTGCGCACTAGGGGCGCGGGGTTCATGAAGACGTCGTCGCCGAAGTTCACGGTTCCCGTGGTCAGCGTCGCCATCTCGGGACGAAGTCCGAGGGGGGCCGAGCGCGCGGCTTCGTCGTCGTGAACCGAGCCTCCGGTCGTGAACTGCACGATCACATCGGTCGCGTCGCGGATCGCGTCGTGTGCGGCGCGGAATATCTCGACGTCCATCGTCGGACGGCCCTCTGCGTCGCGCACGTGCAAGTGATAGATGCTCGCCCCGGCCTCTCTGCAGGCGGACGCATCCGCGGCCAGCTCCTCCGGCGTGATCGGCAGGTGCGGCTGCTGCTCTTTGGTTAGTTCCGCTCCCACGGCGGCGACGGTGACGATCAACGGATCCATCGTCGGGCCAACCTAAACTGGTCCTATGAGGGGAGTCGAGGACTACCTCGAAGAGATCAAGCGCCTCGAAGAAGACGGCGAACGGATCACCGCGACCGTGCTCGCCCGCACGCTCGAAGTCTCGCTTCCGTCCGCGTCCGAGATGCTCAAACGCCTCGGCGGCGAGGGTTACCTGATCCGCGAGAAGGGGGGGACCATCCTGCTGACGCCCGAGGGACGCCGTCTTGCGCACACGATCTTGCGGCGTCACCGGCTCATCGAATGTCTGCTCGTCGACAAGCTCGGGATGTCGTGGCACGAGGTCCACGGCGAGGCACACAAGATCGAGCATGCGATCTCGGCTCGCGTCGAAGAGGCGCTCGCAAAGGCGCTCGACTATCCCGACTACTGCCCCCACGGACACCCGATCTGTCCGGTCGACCTGCGGGCGACGCGGCGACTAACCGAGCTCGAGGCGGGCGAGAGCGGCGTGGTCGCACAGATATCGGAGGTCAAAGAGGAGGTCTTTCCCTACCTCGATCAGATGGGCGTACGTCCGGGCGCGCTGATATCCATCAAGGACGTCGCTCCTCTCGAGGGCCCACTGACGATCGAGGCCGAAGAGGGCGTGTCGTCACTCGGGCGCGAGCTGGCTGCTCTCGTACGCGTCACCGAACCGGCCGACTGATTACAACCCGTAGGTGCGGCCGATCAACTCGCGCATGATCTCCGACGTCCCTCCCCCAATGGGCCCGAGACGTGAGTCGCGCCACGCGCGTTGCGCGGGGAACTCCATCATGTAGCCGTAGCCGCCGTGCACCTGCACGCACTCGTCGGCAACGTGGAACGCAACCTCGCTCGTGTAAAGCTTCGCCATCGCGGCCTCGCGGATCGGTTGCTCCCCCTCGGCGTAGAGGCGCAACGCCTTGTAGGTAA
>JALZCA010000107.1 GCA_030863285.1 Actinomycetota bacterium
GTTCTTGAAGTCCACCGTCTTGCCCTGTGCGTCCGTGAGCCGGCCGTCCTCGAGGATCTGCAGCAGCGTGTTGAACACGTCGGGGTGCGCCTTCTCGATCTCGTCGAGCAGGATGACCGCGTACGGACGTCTCCGGACCGCCTCGGTCAACTGGCCCCCCTCTTCGAAGCCGACGTAGCCGGGCGGTGCGCCGACCAGGCGGCTGACGCTGTGCTTCTCCATGTACTCACTCATGTCGAGCCGGATCATGGCGCGCTCGTCGTCGAAGAGGAATTCGGCGAGGGCGCGGGCGAGCTCGGTCTTCCCGACGCCGGTGGGACCGAGGAACAAGAACGACCCGATGGGACGGTTCGGATCCCCGAGCCCCGAGCGCGCCCGGCGGATCGCGTTCGACACGGCCGATACGGCTTGGTCTTGTCCTATGACTCGCTCGTGGAGGCCCGCCTCCATCTGGACGAGCTTGTGGACCTCGCCCTCCATCAGCTTGGTAACGGGGATGCCGGTCCAGCGCGAGACGACCTCGGCCACGTCTTCCTCGTCGACCTCCTCCTTGAGGAACTTGCGCTCGCGCTGCAGCTCGCTCAAGGCGTGGTTGAGGTCTTGCATGCTGCGCTCGAGCTCGACCAGCCTGCCGTAGCGCAACTCGGCCGCCTTGTTGAGGTCGCCGTCGCGCTCGGCGCGCTCGGCTTCGCCGCGCACCTGCTCGATCGCGGCCTTCTGGGCGCGGATCTGGTCGATGACCTTTTTCTCCTCGACCCAGTGCGCCTTCATGCCATCCATCTGCTCGTGCAGCCCGGCGAGCTCCTCCTCGAGCCGCTCGAGCCGTTCTTTCGACGCGGGATCGGTTTCCTTGGCGAGTGCGGCCTTTTCGATCTCGAGTTGCTTGGCGCGCCGGTCGAGCACGTCGATCTCGGTCGGCATGGAGTCGATTTCGATCCTCAGGCGCGAGGCGGCCTCGTCGACCAGGTCGATGGCCTTGTCGGGAAGGAAGCGCCCGGTGACGTAACGGTCGGACAGCGCGGCCGCGCCGACGAGCGCTGCGTCCTGGATGCGAACGCCGTGATGGACCTCGTAGCGCTCTTTGAGCCCGCGCAGGATCGCGATCGTGTCGGCAACCGATGGCTCCCCCACCAGCACCGGCTGGAAGCGCCGCTCCAGCGCGGGGTCCTTCTCGACGTGCTTGCGGTACTCGTCGAGGGTGGTCGCGCCGATCATGCGGAGCTCGCCGCGCGCGAGCATCGGCTTGATCATGTTGCCGGCGTCCATGGCGCCCTCGGCCGCGCCGGCACCGACCACGGTGTGGAGCTCATCGACGAAGGTGATGATCTGGCCGTCGCTCGCGGCGATCTCCTTGAGCACGGCCTGCATGCGGTCCTCGAACTCGCCGCGGTACTTCGATCCGGCGATCATGCCGCCGATGTCGAGAGCGACCAGGCGGCGGTTCTTGAGCGACTCGGGCACGTCGCCGGCGACTATGCGGTTGGCGAGGCCCTCGGCGATCGCGGTCTTGCCGACGCCCGGCTCGCCAATCAGCACCGGGTTGTTCTTCGTGCGCCGGGACAGGACCTGGATGATGCGCCTGATCTCCTCGTCGCGCCCGATGACGGGGTCGAGCTTGCCTGCGCGCGCCGCTTCGGTGAGATCGCGCCCGAAGCGCTCGAGAGCCTGGTACTTGTCCTCGGGGTTCTGATCGGTAACCGACTGCGAGCCGCGCACCTCCTTCAAGGCGCCGAGCACGTTCGGCCGGTCGACGCCGGCCTGGGTCAGGAGCTGTGCTACCTCCTCGCCCTTCTCGAGCAGCGCGAGCAAGAGGTGCTCGGTCGAGACGTAGGAGTCGCCGAGCGCTTCGGCCTCTCCGAGCGCCGCTTCGAGCACCGTGCGCCCCGCGGCCGAGAGATAGATCTCCGAGCCGCCGTAGACCTTGGGGATGCGGGCGAGGACGTCGTCGAGTCGGCCGAGCAACACGCGCGGGTTGACGCCGAGCTTCTGCAGGAGCGGGAACACCACTCCGTCGGTCTGGCCGACGAGCGCGGCCAGCAGGTGTGCCGGCTCGACGTTCTGATGATTGCGGTCGCTCGCCAGACGCTGCGCGGAGGCGAGCGCCTCCTGCGACTTGATCGTGAGCTTTTCTATGTTCATAGAGGTTCTCCAGGTGCCGAAGTAGGGTTACCGGGTCTTGATAGTTGAGTGCGTCATATTATGAGATATGAGTGTTATACAGTCAAGTCTGTGCGCCCGGGCCGGGTGTACTCTTTTGCCAACCTCCGACCGGACGCGCGGGGCGGCCTGAGGTGCCGAGGCCGCTTCGGAGACCAGGCGTGAAGGAGCCACCTTGTCGCTGGACTTGAACTATCCGCTCACGCGGTATGCCTACAGGCCGATCTCGCGGCCGCTGGCGGCCGTGCTGGCGCGGACCTTCGTCACTCCGATCCAGCTCACCTGGGTCAGCGCGGTCTTCGCCGGCGCGGGCGGCGTGGCCTTCGGCTTCGAGCAGTACGTGCTGGGCGTGGTCCTCACGCTCGTCGGCCAGATTGCCGACTGCGCGGACGGCGACCTCGCCCGGATCACCGAGCGCAGCTCGCGCACCGGAGCCTTCCTCGACAGCGTGCTCGATCGCTGGACCGATGCGGCCCTCGTCGTCGGCCTCGGCTTGTCAATCCCCGAAACCTACGGGACGGCCGCGGCCTTCGCCCTCGTCGGAGCGTTTCTCGTCAGCTACGCCCGGGCCCGGGCCCAATCCCTCGGTGCCGACTGTCCCGAGGGCATCGCCACGCGCGACGTGAGGATGCTCATCTTGATGCTGTCGGCGCTGTTCGACTTCATCCTCGTCGGCTTGTGGGCGGTTGCGGTGCTCGGCTTCATCACCTCGATCCAGCGGATGGTGTGGGCGATGCGAGCCCTGGACAAGTTCGACGCGACGGACCGCGTGCGCGAGCGTCTGCGCGAGCGTCCCGACGTGGCCGGAGACCTCGAGCCCTAGCGAGACGTCGCGTCTGCGGCAGGGATCGTCGCCGCTCCTTCCCGCTCGAAATACGCAGCGAGGTCGGTGCGGTCGAGGGTCTCCTTTTCGAGCAGGATCCCGGCGAGGGCGTCGAGGTCGCCGCGGTGGTCGGCGAGTATCGAACGGGCGACGGCCTGGGCGTCGGTAAGGATGGCCTTGACCTCGCGGTCGATCGCGACCTCGGTCTCATCGAAGACGTCGTCGCCGCGACGAAACGCCGGCGACAAGAAGCGGGGGCCCGTCTCGGCGATGTTGATCGGACCGACCTTGGGAGACATCCCGAACTCCATGACCATGCGCCGGGCGATCTCGGTCGCCTTCTTCAGATCGTCCTGCGCGCCGGTGGTCGCGAACCCGAAGACGAGCTCTTCGGCCGAGCGACCGCCGAGCAGGACGGCGATGCGGTCGCGCAATTCGGGCTCGGACATCAAATAGCGCTCCTCCTCGGGCAACTGCTGCGTGTAGCCGAGCGCGCCGATGCCACGCGGGATGATCGAGACGCGGTGAACGGGGTCCGCGTTCTCGACGAAGCGCGCGACCAGCGCGTGACCGAGCTCGTGGTAGGCGACCAGACGACGCTCCTTCTCCCCCAGCACCTGCGACTTCCGCTCGAGGCCGGCGATCACGCGGTCGATCGCCTCCTCGAGGTCGCCCATGGAGACGCGCTCCTTGTTTCGCCGCGCGGCCAGCAGTGCTCCCTCGTTGATCACGTTCGCCAGTTGCGCCCCCGAGAAACCCGGCGTACGGCGCGCGAGGACCTCGAGGTCGACGTCCTCCGCCGTCTGGATGTTGCGGGCGTGGATGGCGAGGATCTCGCGCCGGCCCCCGACATCGGGAAGGTTCACCTGGATCTGACGATCGAAACGACCCGGGCGAAGCAGCGCGGGGTCGAGCACCTCGGGACGGTTCGACGCGGCCACGATGATCACGCCGCTGTTGGGCTCGAAACCGTCCATTTCTGTCAGCAGCTGCTGCAGGGTCTGCTCCTGCTCCTGGTTCGATCCCATCTGGTAGCCGGCCGCACCCGAGCGCGCCTGGCCGATGGAGTCGATCTCGTCGATGAAGATGATCGCCGGGGCCCTCTCGCGCGCCTGCTGGAAGAGGTCGCGCACCCGGGCGGCCCCCAAGCCGACGAACAACTCGACGAACTCCGACGCGGACACGTAATAGAAGGGCACCTCGGCCTCGCCGGCGATCGCGCGCGCCAACAGCGTCTTGCCGGTGCCGGGCGGGCCGACGAGCAGCACGCCCTTGGGTATGCGCGCTCCCACTCGGGCGAACTTCTCGCCGCTCTTGAGGTAGTCGACCAGCTCTTGCAGCTCGGCCTCGACCTCGTCGACGCCGGCGACGTCTTTGAAGGTCGTCTTGAGGTCGGTACGGTCGTACAGCTTTGCCTTGTTCTTGCCCAGCGACAGCGGCCCACCCTGTCCGCCGAGTTGGTTGCGCAGCCGGCGATAGATGAAGAAGTAATAGAGCAGCGCGATCAGGCCGAACGGCAGGATCCACCCGAAGAGCAGGTTGGTCCACGGGCTCGGCTGCGATGCGCTCAGCGAGACGTCTTGTTGTCGTAGCTCCTCGACGAGCTCGTTGACCTCGTAGTTCGGTGGGATCGTCGAGGTGAAGGTCGTCGTGTCGTCTTCGCCCGTCGTGTAGATCCCCTCGACCGAGCCGGTCGAGATGTTGACCTCGGTGACGCGGTCCTCCTCCACGAGGTCGAGGAAGCGAGAGAACGGGATCGACTGCGCTCCCGGGAACAGTGTCGTTTGCACGACGAGGAAGACGAGGAGCGCGACACCGAGCCACAGGAGCGTCGTGCGCCTCTGCTTGGGGTCGAACGGATTGACGTTGCCGTCGTCGCGCGGCGGCATCGCCTTGCCCGGCCCGGGCGGCGACTTCTTGTCCATGTCCGCAGCCTACCCAGGGTTTAACTTCCCGATGTGCAGCAGAAGGCGACCGTTCTCGTAGTCGACGCGGACCTTCTCGGCTTGGCGCGGATCGAGGGGGCCGCGGCGCGCGCGGAGCGCGCGGTGAAGGTCGCCGATGCCTCAGGTCTCAAGGACGAACTCCCGGACGTGGATCTCGTAATTATCGACCTCGACCGAGGCAGAGAGGCATCGCTCGATGCGCTCGACGCAGCGCGGTCGTCCGGTCGTCTGACGGCGCGCGTCATTCTGTTCGTCTCGCACGTCGACGAAGCGCTCGCTCAACGGGCGCGCGAGCGCGGCTACGAAACGTTCGCGCGCGGACGCTTCTGGCGATCGCTCGACGATCTGCTAAACGCTTAGACGGCAGCTCCCGGCTCGGCGAGACGAGTGTCGGCCCGGGCCAGCTCCTCGCTGACGAACGCGGCGAGGTCGCGCGCTTCGCTCTCGGGTATCGACATGACGCAGCGGACCTCGTTGTCGACCCACACGCTGAAGCGCACGTGTCTACCAGGGATCTTGACGCTGCCCTCGGGGGTCTCGAACAACTGATCTTTGAGGTAGCACGTCACGCGCAAGAACGCGCCCTCCGGGTCGCCTTCGCTGACCTTGATGCCGGGGAAGTAGCGCGCGGTCTTGACCCGCCGGGAATCTCCGAGGAGGTGTGAGGGAAGGGCGCTTCCGCACCGGACGCAAAAGGCATGGGCGGTCGACTGCGCGAGACGACACTGCGGGCAGAAGATGTCTTCCATCGGTCACCCCCCGGGTCCGGGACTGGGCCCAAGATATCCTGCCGCCGCTAGTTTCGCAGCGCGCGGGCAAGGCCTGCGAGGTCCTCCACGAATGCCTTCATCTCGAGCTTGCGCGCCTCGTCGTCGCCCGCCCGCAGGATCGACGACGGGTGGACCGTTGCCATCACGAGGTCGGCCAGAGGCGAGTCGACGAGCTCGCCGCGACGTTGGGTGACCTTGAAATCGCGTCCGAGGAGCCCCTGTGCCGCGGTCGCCCCCAGGCACACGACCGCCCGCGGCCCGACCGCGCGTATCTCTGCTTCGAGCCACGGCTTGCACGCCGTGATCTCGCCCGCATTCGGTTTCTTGTGGATCCGCCGTTTGCCGCGCGCAACCCACTTGAAGTGTTTGACGATGTTGGTCACGTAGGCACGGCTGCGGTCGATGCCCGCCTGGTCGAGCGCGTCGTCGAGCAGACGACCGGCCGGACCGACGAACGGTTTGCCGGCGAGATCCTCTCGATCCCCGGGCTGCTCGCCGACGAGCATGATCTCGGCCTTGCGAACGCCCTCACCGAAGACCGTCTGCGTACCGGACTTCCACAAGTCGCACGCCCTGCATCCCGCGGCCGCAGAGCGCAGCGCGTCGAGATCGTCGGACTCGGGAACGAGCGGAGCCGCGGTCTGCGTCTGCTTCGCCATGTCCGTGCCTTACCCAGACACCGGGGGGGTTACCCGATTAGCGGTAGCGCTCCCAGATGAAGATCATGTTGCCCGCCTCGGACACGACGTGGGCGAGCTTCCAACCGTCCTGGAAACGGTCGTTCAACTTCCGTTGCAGCGCGCCCATGTTCACGTCTCCCCTGTTGACCTCGGTCTCGTAGTGATCTGCCACGAACGCTCCCTTCGTCGCGGGCCGGTGGGACCGCGCAACCCTAGCCTCGCGCCGGCCCTCGCGCGCTGAGTAGGGTTCAGCCGTGTCAGCCGGCGCTGCGGAAAGCGCAGCCGTACGACGAGGAGGATGAATGGCCGACGAGCAGGTCGATCTCAGCCCGGATTCAGTCACCCCCGAGCAGTTCGCGCAGCTGATCGCAGCCGCGGAGAGCGACGAGCAGATCCTCGAAGCGATCCACCTCGTGGGGACGAGCACGACGCTCGATCGCATATTCCAGGGATTCGAGGAGCGCTTTCTGCCCGACAAGGCGCAGGACGTCTCGGCCGACATCGTGTTCGTCGTCAAAGACGGCGCGGAGGATTATCCCTACACGGTCTCGATCAAGGACGGGACGTGCAAAGCATCGAGCGGCGCAACGGAGAACCCGCGCACGACGCTCACGACCGACCTCGCGTCGTTCGCGAAGCTGATCGCCGGAGTCGAGGACGGCATGAAGCTGTTCATGGGCGGCAAGCTCAAAGTCGCCGGCGACATGATGTTCTCGACTCGCATCATGACGTTCTTCGATCGACCGACCGGTTAGAACCGTGGCGGAGACGATGCGGGCGGCGCGCTTCGTCGCGCCCGGGCACGGCGTCGAGATCCACGAGGTCGCTCGCCCCGATCCGGGCCCGCTCGACGTCGTCGTTCGAATCGAGGCCTGTGGCATCTGTCTCTCCGACGTCCATCTCTTCGACGGCTCGATTCCGCCGATCGTGCAGCCGGTCACTCCCGGACACGAGCCGTGCGGCGTGATCGAGGATGCCGGGCCACTGGTCCCCGACGGGCGCGTCGGCCGGCGCGTCGCGGTGATGGGCGGACGCCCCTGCACGAGGTGCCGCATGTGTCGCAACGGGAGGGCCGACGAGTGCCGGAGCCTCGAGATCATGGGTTTCCACTACGACGGCGCGTGGGCCGACTACGTGGTCGTCCCCTACTACGCGGTCAGCCCGGTGCCCGACCACGTCCCGGTCGAGCAGGCCGCGATCCTGGCCGACGCGGTCGCGACGCCCTACGCCGCGCTCGCCGACCGGGCCGGGCTGCGCGCGGGGGAATCGATCGGGCTGTGGGGCATCGGGGGCCTCGGAACGCACGCGGTCCAGATAGCGCGCCTCTTGGGCGCGGGGCTCGTCGTTGCGATCGACCCGCTCGAGAGCGCCCGCAAGCGCGCCGTCGACCTAGGGGCCGACGTGGCGCTCGATCCCAGTGAACAGGACGTGCCGGCCGAGATCACCGCCCTCACCTCCGGCGCCAAGCTCGACGTCGCGGTGGACCTGGTCGGCTCGAACGCAGTGCTGAAGCAAGCCGTCCACTGTCTCGGAGTCGGGGGCCGGGCCGTCATGGTGGGCCTCTCGCTCGAGCAGCTGGAGCTCGGCCCGGGGATCCTGCTGGGCGTCCAGTCGCAATCGATCCTCGGCCACCTCGGTTATCGCAAGAAGCACCTCGATGACCTCGTGCACTTGGTCGCGCGAGGAAGGCTCGACCTATCCGGGTCGATAAGCGACGTCCTTCCTCTCGACCGGGTCGGCGAGGGCATCGACCGCCTCGCGACCAAGAGCGGCGACCCCGTCCGCCTGATCGTGCGCCCCTGACTCGCGGCGTGGGGATAAGGCGCGCCCCGGTGGGAAAGAAGCCGTGATGGAAGACGCGGTCGTATGCGGAGGAGGCGCCGCCGGTCTCGCCGCCGCTACTTGGCTGGGGCGCTACCGGCGGAGGACGCTCGTCTTAGACGCGGGCAGACAGCGCAACCGCTTCACCGGCCACGCCCACGGCTACCTCGGACTCGACGGCGTATCGCCGCAGGACCTTCTCGATGCAGCGCGGCGCGATCTCGCCCGCTACGACACCGTCGAGACGCGTGCGAGCGCGATCGACGACGCGCGCCGCGAGGGTGACTCCTTCGTCGTCTCGGTGGCAGGCGAGGAGATCCCAACTCGCCGCGTGCTGCTGGCGACGGGCGTCGAGGACGAGTTCCCCGACGTCGAGCACTTCGAGGAGTTCTACGGCAAGACGATCTTCCACTGCAGTTGCTGCGACGGCTACGAGGCAAGTGACATGACGGTGGCGGCCATCGGATGGAGCCCTCATGCGGCGGGATTCGCCCTCGATCTCCTCGACTGGGGCGCACGCGTCGTTCTGTTGACCGACGGACGGACCTTCGAGGGCGACGACGGGTCCCGCTCTGCCCTTGCCCGCCACGACGTCGAGATGATCGAAGAACCCGTGGCCGCCGTGGTCGGAAACGGAGACGAGATGCAGGGACTGCGCCTCGCCGACGGACGACTCGTCGGCTGCGAGCGCGCCTTCTTCTCGATCGCCCACAAGCCCCGCAACGACCTCGCTCGACGCCTCGGTTGCGAGCTCGACGAACAGGGCTACGTGAACGTCGGCGAGCACGGAGAGACGTCGGTAACGGGCGTGTATGCCGCCGGCGACGTCACGCCGGGCGAGCAGCTTCTCCAGACGGCTTCAGCCGAGGGAGCCGTCGCGGGCATCGCCTGCGCGATGTCGCTGCGCGGCGAGTACACGGGCCCGGCGGCCCCCCATCCGGGACCCGACCCTGAAAGCGAGATCGAAGCGACTTCCTAAGATCGCCCGGTGACCAAGAGAGCTTCGTGGGAGCTGCAAGAGGGCGACCAGATCGCGCCGGGCCGCGCCATCCTGGAGAAGCTCGGTGGCGGCAAGCGCTACGAGGTCTACCTGGCGTGGGACGACCGGCTGTTCTCTCAGGTCGTAGTGAAGCTCGTACGCCCGGATCAGGTAAGCGACTCGCGCTCGATCAACGATCTCGAACGCGAGGTGAGCGCGCTCGACCGCCTCGCCCATCCGATGCTCGTGCGCCACTTCGGCGCCTTCCTCGAGAGCCCGCGACCGCACGTCGTGCTCGAGCATTTCGAAGGTCCCACTCTGCGCCAGCTGATCAAGACGAACGGGGCGCTTGCGCTTCCAGACCTGATCGCGCTCGGCGTTCAGTTGTGCGGCGTTCTCCACTACATCTCGAGCGAGGCGACGGTCCATCTCGACGTCAAGCCGAGCAACATCGTGATGGAGGCTCCACCGAAGCTCATCGACCTCAGCGTTGCGCGCACTTTCGACGCGGCCGCCGCCATGCAGCGTCCAGTCGGGACGCGCAAGTACATGTCCCCCGAGCAGTGCCTGCCCGCCAGCCACGGCCCGATCGGTCCCGCCGCGGATGTCTGGGGCGCGGGCGCGACCCTGTACGAGGCCGCCGCCGGGCGCCGCCCCTTCGAGACGCCCCCGCGCGGTCACCTGCCGGACGACGCTCCGGTCGAGCAGAGGTATCCGCAAGTGG
>JALZCA010000131.1 GCA_030863285.1 Actinomycetota bacterium
GTCCTGAACGATCTTGTGGCGAACGACATCGCGCGCGTCGAGGTGAGTGCTCGAAACCCCCTCGATCCCCGACAGGATCTCCTGTACGACTATGAGCCCCGAGCGCGCTCCCGACGGAAGGTCGATCTGCGTGATGTCGCCTGTCACCACGGCCTTCGACCCAAAGCCGAGGCGCGTGAGGAACATCTTCATCTGCTCGGGGGTCGTGTTCTGTGCCTCGTCGAGGATGATGAACGCGTCGTTCAACGTCCGCCCGCGCATGAAGGCGAGCGGGGCGATCTCGACGGTCCCCTGCTCGACGTAACGCTGGAAGCGGTCCGGCTCGAGCATCTCGTATAGCGCGTCGTAGAGCGGCTTGAGATAGGGGTCGATCTTGGCGGTGAGGTCGCCGGGCAAGAAACCGAGGCGCTCGCCGGCCTCGACCGCAGGGCGCGTGAGCACGATGCGAGAGACCTCTTTCTCCTTCAGCGCTCTGATCGCCGCGGCGACCGCGAGATAGGTCTTGCCGCTTCCCGCGGGGCCGATCCCAAAGGTGATGGTGCTGGACCGGATCGCGTCGATGTAGCGCTTCTGCCCGACGGTCTTGGGACGCACCGGCTTGCCGGTGTGCGTGACGGTGACGGTATCGGCGAGGACCTGCGAGGGCCGAGAGTCGTCCTCGGCCTTCATCATGTCGATCGAACGACCCACCGCCTCCGAGGTCAGGACGTGGCCGCGGTCGAGTAACTCGATCAACTCGGCGAACAGACGCGAGACGCGCTCGGTCTCCTCTGGTTGACCGGTTAGGACGATCTCGTTGCCGCGTACGAGGATGTGGGTCTCGAAGGCGGCCTCGATCAGCTTGAGAAGCTCGTCTCTCGCCCCCATCAGACGCACCATGTCGTGGTGCCCGGGGACGAGGATCTTCACTTGGGTAGTGGTCAGCATCAGGTCGCTCAAGTTTAGCGGTGCCGCAGGCCGTTCAGGTGTGTCCGGCGCGATTGGCGGAGCGAGGGCGCGCGTTCTGTTGCGCTCCTACTAGCGCGGTCGTCGACCGGTGCTCAGAGCCGGAACACGCTCAACCAGGCGGCCACGACAGCGTGCGGCCCCCGAGCACGTGGAAATGAAGGTGATGCACGCTTTGGCCCGCGTCCGTCCCGATGTTCGTGACGATCCGATGACCTCCGTCGAGCTTCGCATCGCGCGCGACGCGGGCCATCGTCTCGAACATCTCCGCCAGGATGCCGGCGTCATCGCTCGTGATGTCCTGAGCCGATGCGATGTGCTTCTTGGGGATGACCAGAACGTGCGTGGGTGCCGCCGGATTGATGTCCTTGAACGCGAGCGTCGCCTCCGTCTCGTGCACGACCTCGGAAGGAAGCTCCTTTGACACGATCTTGCAGAACAAGCAGCCGGCCACGTCACCTCACCTTCGTCAGGAGGGTCCCCTCGATCCCGTCCGCTCGCACGCGCGTCCCGCGCACCTGTGCCAACGAGCCGAGAGGAGCCTCGTCCTCGAACCACACCCGTACATAGTCATCGGTCTGCCCCGAGCAGACCGTGACGCCGTCTACTTCCCGCCGGTCTTCCACGAGCACCTCCAGGGGGCGCCCGAGGTGCGCGCTCAAGAAGTCCGCCCGTAACTCATTGCCGAGATCGATGAGCCTCTTCGACCTCTCTCGCTTGACCTCGACCGGGACCTGTTCGGCCATGTCCGCGGCCGGCGTATCCGGTCGCGGGGAGTACCTGAAGACGTGCAGCTTCGAAAAACGAAGGCGTCGTACCACCTCGAGGGTCGACTCGAAGTGCTCGTCGGTCTCGCCGGGAAACCCCACGATGATGTCGGTCGCAAGCGCGAGTCCGGGCAGCCCCTCGCGCGCTCGCGACACCGCGGTCACGTACTCGTCGATGTCGTAGGGGCGGTGCATCGCATCGAGCACGTCGTCGGCTCCGGCTTGAAGAGGCACGTGGAGATAGCGGCACACACGGAGGTCCGACGTCATGAAGTCGAGGACCTCGTCGGTGAGATGACGCGGGAAAATCGACGACAGGCGCAGGCGAAGCACTCCGTCGATGTCCAGCAAGCGGCGCATGAGATCGATGAGTTCACGCTCGTCGCCCCCGCGGTCGTATGCGTACTTGCCGAGGTGCACGCCGGTCAGAACGAGCTCGCGCGCGCCGGCAATGACCTTCGCGCGCGCCTCTGCGACCAACGCGTCGGAGTCGAACGAACGTAGGTCTCCTCGCGTCGTCGGAATGATGCAGAAGGTGCACCACTCGTCGCAGCCGGTCTGGACCTTCAAGTTCGCCCGAACGCGCGGCGTTGTCGTGATCGATCGCGGGAGCCGCCCGCGCTCGGCCCCCGGACGCATCCCGATCTGCAACAGCGGGGCGGCGGGAAGCGAATCGCTCAGGGCCTCGACGAAGCGCTCCTTGTCGTTGTTGTCGAGGATCGCGTCGACCCCCTCGATGGCGCGCACCTCGTCTGGGTTCGAGACCGCGTAGCACCCCACGACCACGACGCGCGCATCGGGATGGTTGCGGATGGCGCGCCTGATGGCGGAACGCGACGCCTTGGTTGCCTCGCGCGTGACCGTGCAGGTGTTGACCACGACGACGTCGGGATCGTCCCCGTAAGCCGCCGGCTCCAGCCCGGCCCCCGCGAGGTCCTCGGCCATCGCGTCGGACTCCGCCTGGTTGAGGCGACACCCGAGCGTCGTAAACGCGTAGCTGCCCATAGAGGGCGACGCTAGCCGATCGGACGCCCTCCTCGTGGCCGAGCGCGTAATCCGTCCTCGTATGCGTGACTCAGTACGCGGTCGGCGGAAGACCGGCGCGGCTAGCCGATCAAGCCGTAGTGGTAGAGCAGCGCCGCGGTCGCGACGACCGCTGCGTTCTCGGTGCGGAAGATACGGGGGCCGAGCGATACCAGCTGTGCCCCCCCGTCCGCAAGCGCCTCGGCCTCCTCGCGCGCGAGTCCGCCCTCGGGCCCGACGACGAGCGCGATCCGCTGCGCGCCGCCGACCAGCGCGGTTCTGAGAGGAAGCGACGCCTCCTCCCACAGGACGACCGCGTACTCCTCCTTGGTGAGCTTGCGGACGACCTCCGTCCACGAGAGGACCCCGCCCACGTTCGTCGTGTACCCGCTGCGCGCCTGTTTCGTTGCCGCGCGCGCAATCGACCGCCAGCGGGACGTAATCCGGTCGACCTTCTGTTTGTCCCACTCGGCAACCGACCGGCGCGACGAATAAGCCCAGAACTCGTTGACCCCCAGTTCGGACAGCTCTTGGAC
>JALZCA010000180.1 GCA_030863285.1 Actinomycetota bacterium
ATGCGGCCGCCCGATCGACGCAGCGCGCCTCAAGGCGCTTCCGCACGCGCTGCTGTGCATGGACTGCAAGCGCCGGGAGGAACGGACCCGGTGACTGCGGGCGCCGACGACGCGCCCGACGCCAGCCGCGACGACACCGAGGGACGGAAGGGGTCGGCCTACCCGCGCGTGCTCCTGACCGCCTTCCTCGTTCTCGTCTGCGACCAGGGCACCAAGACCGCCGCGCTCGAGTACTTCGGTCGGGGGCAGCACGACATCATCGAGGGCGTGCTGTCTTTCGACGTCTCGTTCAATCCCGGCGGGGTCTTCGGGATCGGCCAGAGCATGCCGGGACTGTTCTTGGTCGCGACCGCGATCGTGATTGCCGCGCTCCTCGTGTGGGTGAGGAACCTCGAGGAGCGCTCGTGGGCGATCCCGCTCGGGATGGTCCTCGGGGGCGGTCTGGGGAACATCACCGACCGCGTCGTTCGAGGTTTCGACGGCCGGGTCGTCGATTTCATCGATCTTCACGTGTGGCCGGTGTTCAACGTCGCCGACATGGCGATCGTCATCGGGGTGGGGATCGTTCTCCTGCTCGGACTGCGCGCCGAGCGTCGATGACGGTCGTCCCACCCTTCACGCCAGAGGAGGGGGAGTCGGGACAGCGCGTGGATCTGGTCGTCGCCCGGCGCACCGGGGTGACCCGCAACCTCGCGCGCGCGGCGGTCGAGCGAGGCGACGTCAAGGTCGCCGGTGCAACCGTCAAGCCCAGCCACCGGCTCGCCGCCGGCGAGATCGTCGAGGGACACGTGCCGGTCCCCGAGGAGGGTCTTCCCGAGGGCGAAGACATACCTCTCGAGATCCGCTACGAGGACGACTCGGTGCTCGTCGTCTCGAAGCCGGCCGGTTTGGTCGCGCACCCGGTGCGCTCGCATCAGACGGGGACGCTGGTGAACGCGTTGCTCGGGCTCGGCAGGCCCCTCGGGATGCTCGATCCCCAACGTCCCGGGATCGTCCACCGGCTCGACAAGGACACCTCGGGGCTACTTCTCGTCGCCAAGGACGACGCCACCCAGTTGCGCTTGCGTGATGCGATGAAGGCGCGGCGCATCGAGCGTCGCTACTTCGCGCTCGTGCGGGGGACGCCGCCCGACTCCGGCACGATCGAGGCGCCGATCGGCAGACACCCCGCCCGCCGGTCGCTGATGGCCGTCGTCCCCGGCGGCCGCCCCGCAGTGACGCACTACGAGGTGATCGAAGCAGGGGAGAGGCTCGCGCTGCTGGACGTCGGGCTCGAGACCGGCCGGACGCACCAGATCCGCGTGCACCTGAGCCACATCGGCCACCCGGTCCTCGGTGA
Organism: Actinomycetota bacterium; assembly: GCA_030863285.1. The sequence continues at coordinate 1,340 of JALZCA010000180.1, forward strand.
CCGGGTCTACGGGGGCGTGGGCGAGCAGTCCCGCGCGCTCGGGCTCGAGCGTCCCTTCCTCCACGCGCGCACGCTGGCGTTCCCGGACGAAAGCGGGGAGGCGATCGAGGTCGAGGATCCGCTCCCGGGCGATCTCGTGGACGCCCTGAACGCGGCGGAGCTGACGCCGCTTCGTTAAGCGACCGTTCTCGCGATCTCGGCGCAGCGGGCTTGCGCCGTCTCGTCGGACGAGTACACCGGGTCGCGCAATCCACCGGCAATCCACAGGCTGTTCCTCTTGTTGTGCCCAGGCTCCGCCGACGAGACTGAGCGGCACCCGCCACCGCCGGGCGCGTGCCGGCTTCTTAGGCGAGCAGGTACGCGCTCGGCCCCTGGGTGGCCAGTGACCACGTGAGGAAAGCCGCAGGTGGGCGCCGGTTTCGGGTGCTTGACAGCGGCGAAGTCGCAGGTCGGCCGAACGTGCTTGAAAGCGTCGTAGCACGGGTGTACATAAAGAACACTTCTGTAATTACGACACCGGGTTTCCCGGCGGGGTGATCTGTCCTGAGCTTCGTCCATCTGCACGCCCATACGGAGTATTCGATGCTCGACGGCGCGAGCCGGATCTCCGAGATGTTCGAGGCCGCCGCGAACTACGACATGGGCGCCTGCGCGATCACCGACCACGGCGTCATGTACGGCGCGCTCGAGTTCTACAAAAAGGGCACGAAGTCCGGCGTCAAGCCGATCCTGGGGATGGAGGGCTACCTCTTCCAGGGCGACCGGCGCGAGAAACCGCCGCAGAAGGAGGCGAGCGAGCGGACCTACCACCTCACGCTGCTCGCCGCCACCAACCAGGGATATTCAAACCTGGTCAAGATCTCGAGCAAGGCGTGGCTCGAGGGCCTCCACTACCACCCGAGGGCCGACAAGGAGCTCCTCGCCGAGTACTCCGACGGCCTCATCTGCCTGTCGGGGTGCCTGTCGGCCGAGATCCCGAAGCTCATCGTCGCCGGCGACCTCGCGGGGGCCCGGCGCAAGGTCGGCGAGTATCGAGAGCTCTTCGGCGACCGCTTCTACCTCGAGCTCCAAGACCACGGCATCGCGGTGCAAAAGCCGCTCAACGACGAGCTCGTCAAGATCGGCAAGGAGATGGGGATCAAGTGGGTCGCGACCAACGACTCGCACTACACCCACAGAGACGACTCCGGCGCTCACGACGTGTTGTTGTGCATCAACACGGGGTCCGAGCTCGCCGAAGCCAACCGCTTCAAGTTCGATTCCGACGAGTTCTATCTCAAGACCCCGCAGGAGATGGCAGAGAAGTTCGCCCGGTGGCCGGGGGCGTGCGAGACCACGCTCGAGGTCGCCGAGCGCTGCAACGTGGACATCTCGCTCGGCAACCTCGTGCTGCCGCGCTACGAGGTCCCCGAGGACAAGACTCTCGACGGATACCTCGCCGATTTGGTGCAGAGCGGCCTTCGGCGTCGTTACGACGAGATCACTGCCGCGATCCAGGAGCGAGCCCAATACGAGCTCCGGGTGATCGCGGACATGGGTTTTGCCGGTTACTTCTTGGTCGTCCAGGACTTCGTGAACTGGGCAAAGGACCACGGCATCCGGGTGGGTCCCGGGCGCGGCAGCGCGGCGGGCTCGATCGTCTCGTACTCGTTGGGGATCACGGAGCTCGACCCGATGCGCTACGACCTCATGTTCGAGCGCTTCTTGAACCCCGAGCGCATCGCGATGCCCGACATCGACATCGACTTCGACGAGCGTCGGCGCGGCGACGTCATTCGCTACGTGCAGGACCGTTACGGCGACGATCGCGTCGCGCAGATCGTCACCTACGGCACGATCAAGGGCAAGCAGGCGATTCGCGACGCCGCGCGGGTGCTCGGCTTTCCCTACGCGGAAGGCGATCGACTCACCAAGATGTATCCGCCTTTGATAATGGGGCGCGACTCGGGTCTGCAGAGCGCACTCGAGACCTCTCCGGAGTTGCGCGAGGCCTACGCCGAAAGCGAAGCGGCCAAGGAGATCATCGACACCGCCCTCAAGGTCGAGAACCTCAAGCGATCGGCGGGTATCCACGCGGCCGGCGTCGTCATCGGGCGCGACCCGCTCGTCGAGCACCTTCCGCTCAAGCGCGGCGAGCACGGCGAGGTCGTGACGCAGTTCGACATGAACGGCGTCGAGGAGCTCGGCCTTCTCAAGATGGACTTCCTCGGCCTGCGCAACCTCACGGTGATCGAGGTCTGTCGCGATTACATCAAGGCGAACCGGGGAGTGGACATCGACGTCGACAGCCTCGACTTCGATGACTCCAAGGTCTTCGAGATGCTCCAGCGCGGCGACACCGACGGCATCTTCCAACTCGAGTCCGAGGGCATGCGGCGCAACCTCGCCCAGCTCAAACCGGATCGCTTCGAGCACATCATGGCGATGGTGGCGCTCTACCGGCCCGGTCCGATGGAGCAGATCCCCACCTACATCGAGCGGATGCACGACCCGTCGAAGATCACTTACCTGCACCCGGTGCTCGAGGAGGTCACGAAGGAGACGTACGGCGTCCTCGTCTACCAGGAGCAGATCGTCCTCACGCTGCAGAAGCTGGCCGGCTACACGCCGGGAGAAGCCGACCTGGTCCGCAAGGCGATCGGCAAGAAGAAGCGCGACATCATGGCGGCCGAGAAGCCTCGCTTCATCGAGGGCTGCGTGAAGGGCGGAGTAACCGAGGCCGAAGCGCAGCACCTGTGGAGCCTGATTGAGAAGTTCGCCGACTACTCCTTCAACCGAGCGCACGCGGCCTGCTACGCGTACATCGCATACCAGACCGCGTGGCTCAAGGCGCACTACCCGGTCGAGTACATGGCCGCGCTCCTCACCTCGGTCAAGGACCGAAAGGACGACAAGCCCAAGTACCTGCACATGGCGCGCAAGATGTCGATCCCGGTCCTGCTTCCGGACGTGAACTCATCCGAGATGGACTTCACGCCGGTCGACGACTCGATCCGCTTCGGTCTCTCGGCGGTTCGCCACGTCGGCGAGGGTGTCGTCGAGAAGATCGTCGAGGCGCGCAGGACCAAGGGCGAGTTCACGTCGTTCTACGACTTCTGCCGCAAGGTCGACTACACGTGCTTGAACAAGAAGACGGTGGAGTCGTTGATCAAAGCCGGGGCTTTCGAGTCCCTCGGACACACGCGCAAGGGTTTGCTTGAATCCTTCGAATGCGTCTGCGCCGAGGTCATAGGCCAGCGCAAGAAGGAGGAGGCGGGCCAGTTCTCCTTGTTCGGTGGCGACGCGAGCGCCAACGGCGACACGAACCACGCGCCGACGCCGATCGCGCTGGACGAGTACCCGAAAGAAGTGAGGCGCGCGCTCGAGCGCGAGGTCCTCGGCCTCTTCGTGTCAGACCATCCGCTTCTCGGGGTCGAGGGGTTGCTCGCGCGCATGTGTGACTCGTCGCTGACCGCACTCGCGGACCGCACGCCCGGCGAGGTCGTGACGGTGGGTGGGCTGATCGCCAACATCTCGAAAAAGATCACCCGCCGCGGGGACATCATGGTGTTGCTCAACCTCGAGGACTTGGCCGGGGCCAGCGTCGAAGTCGTCGTCTTCGCCCGGACCTACGAGAAGTACGGCGCGCTGTTGCGCGAGGACTCGATCGCGCTCGTCAAGGGACGCGTCGACAAAGACGCGCGCGACGACACCGTGAAGATCATGGCGATGGAGATCCACGAGCCGCGCCTCGACGAGCGTCCCTTCGAGATCAAGATGCCCGCCGAGTCGTGCACCGCGAAGCTCGTGGGGGACCTCAAGAACGTGCTCTCGAACCATCCCGGCCAGACACAGGTCCTGCTCCATCTCGACCGCGGCGTCGAGACGACGGTCCTTCGTCTGGGAAGCGAGTTCTCGGTGGACACGTCAAACGGGCTGTACGCCGAGCTGAAGGCCGAGCTGGGAACGCACCTGTCGATCCCGACCTCCTAGCGCTCGAGCCCCGAGGGCGGTTTACGGC
>JALZCA010000166.1 GCA_030863285.1 Actinomycetota bacterium
ATACCGATGCTGTCCGCCGCGGGGCTCGAGCGCTTGAAGCGTTACGCGTCAGGAGAGGGCGCGGATGCTCCCCTCGATGGCCTCTTGATCGAAGACGACAACCAGGCGTCCGCACAGGGCAAGTAGCGCTCGGTTTCGGGCGGTGCCCCCGACGGGCCCTTTTCGCGTCTATGCGTGTGGCCCGACTAAGCTGCGATCAAGTGGCGCACGGACGAGTGGGGATGGGAACACGAGCTGGTCTCGTCGCGCTCGCCGCGTGTCTGCTCGCCGCTACGGGCGTGTCGCTCCCGGTGGAAACCACCGATGCCGCGCCACGTACCGAAGGCTGTGGCCTCACTACCCTCGACGGGACGATCAAGTACTCGGCCAAGATCCGCGAGCGCGGCAACCCACTGGAATGCGGCCCCGCCCAGAAGATCGTCGTTCGGAAACTGACGAGAGCCGGACGTGCTGGCCGTCATCAGCGCCAGCAGCAGATGATCACGTTCTTCTCGATCGCGGACGTGCAACTCGCCGACGAAGAGGCACCTGCTCGTGCGGAGTGGTCTGACAAGTGCGAACAGACGCCGTTCGGAGGTTCGGGATTCCGGCCGCACGAGACGATGGTCCCGCACCTCTTGAACGCGCACCTGCGCGCCGCGAGCAAGATCGCTCGGCGTGGCGGCCCCGTGACCGACGACGAGTTCGACTTCGCCGTCGGTCTCGGCGACCTTGCCGACAACATGCAGTACAACGAGATCCGCTGGATCATCGACCTCTTCGACGGGCGCAAGATCGTCAACCCCGATTCCGGGGACGGGGAGGCCGGGGACGACTACGACGGCGTCCAGAAGAAGGACCCAAAGGGCGCTCCGACGCGTCCGGTGGATTCTCCCGTCGACGGCCAGCGCATCGTCGACCTGGCCAACGAGCCCTTCTGGGCCCACGGTCTTCGACATGACGACGGCCGGCTGCCGTGGTACACGCTGCCGGGAAATCACGACGTCAAGCCGCAGGGCACTAGTCCCAACGAACCGGCTTGGAACGCGTTCCTCAACGAATACAACCAGGGCCCGCACAAGATCAAGGAGCCCCTGAGCCCGGAGGAGCAGCAGCGCGCCTGCGACGGCGACTACGGCGATCCGGACTTCTACCGAGACATCTTCAGCAATCCGAATCTGAATCAGATCGTTCCGCCCGACGAGGACCGGCGGATGTTCATCGATCGGAACGAGTGGGCGCTGGAGCACTTTGAAACGACGGGTAAACCGGATGGTCACGGCTACAACGAGAACCGCTGCACGAATAAGAACGGAGAGCTGCTCCACCGCCTCTGTTACTCCTTCGACAAGGGGCTGTTCCACTTCATCGGTCTGGATTCGAACCCGGACGAGGGGCTCGAGACCGGCAACATCGATCACCCGCAGTGGCGGTGGCTGAAGCGGGAGCTGAAGGCGAACTCGCGCTTTTACTACAACGCCAAGCGCGAGCCCGTCGTGAACCCGGACGCCCGCAACCGCTTCATCGTCCTCTTCGCGCATCACCCGGTCCAGTCGATGCGGAACGAGGAGACCGAGAACGGGCATACCGGGCGCGAGTTCGTCCGACTACTGAAGCGCTTCCCGAACGTCATCCTCAACGCGAACGGCCACACGCACCAGAACAAGATCTGGGCGCGGCGCAGCCGCAAGCCGGGCGGGTCCTACTGGGAGGTGAACACCTCGGCCATTGCCGACTACCCGACGCAGAGTCGCACGATCGAGATCGTGAACAACCACGACGGGACGATCTCGATCTTCGCTGTCGTGTTCAATGCGGACGTCGACCCGAACGTACGGCACATCGACTGGAAAGAGGATGACCCGACGTCCGAGGAAGAACACGCGCACGAGCACGATCACGGGCACGAGTACGACGTAAACGAGGACTGGCTTGCGTCGTTCGGCCAGGAGGTCCTCTTCTACGACCCCCAGCAGGACCTCACCGAGATCGGCGCGCCGACCGACCGCAACGTCGAGTTGTTGTTGCGGGCTCCGCGCTGGTTCCGGCGCCGTTAGAGTGCGACGCCTCGCCCTGCAGCCATTGCGTCCGGCTACTCTGTTCCCGACCCGGCCCCCTACCAAGGAGAGCGCATGGCCTCGATCATGGTCCACATCACGCACGGCCCCGAGCACCCGACGCGCGTCGCCTTAGGGTTGCTCGTCGCGAGGACCGCCAAGGAGGAGGGTCACGACGTCTCGCTGTTCCTCGCCGGCGACGCCGTGCAGCTCGTCCGCGACGTCGTCCTCGACAACCTCGCCGGTCTGGGGACCGGGAGCCTCCGGGAGAACTACGACGCGCTCGTCGCGGCCGGCGCCCGCTTCTACCTCTCGAGGATGTCGAGCAAGGCGCGGGGCGTCGGCGACGCCGAGCTCCAGGGGAAGCCGGCGGAAACGGCTACGCCGAACGTGCTCGTTCGGCTCGCGCTCGAGCACGACCGCGTCTTCACCTACTAGCCGCGCCGGCGTCGGCCAGTTCGCTGCGTTAGGCGAGCCGGCGAGCGGGGCAGACCGGCGAGAGTGAGCGAAAGTCCGCCGATTGCCTTCGCCACCTCCCCCGACCGGCCGGCGCTCGAGATCCGCGTGAACTTCGGCGTCTTCGCCGGGCGCGACGCGACCCCCGCCGAGCTCGACGAGCTCGCGCGCGCGCTCCTCGCCGAGGTGGGAGAGGTCTCGATCGTGGCGGAGCAGCGGCACGAGGTGACCG
>JALZCA010000169.1 GCA_030863285.1 Actinomycetota bacterium
TCCTCGCGACGCGCGGGCACTCGGTCGTCGTGTGCGAGAAGAAGACGTTCCCGCGCGAGAAGACCTGCGGCGATGGCCTGACTCCGCGCGCGGTGAAGGTGCTCGACGAAATGGGTCTGGGCGACGAGCTCGCGACCTGGGAACGCGTCGAGGGCCTGCGCGTTCACGCGGCCGGGCGCACGCTCGAGCTGACCTTCCCCGAGTTGGATGCGTGGGACAGTTTCGGGCTGGTCAAGCCGCGTAAGGACCTCGACAAGATCGTGCTCGACAACGCCGAGGCCGCCGGCGCGAAGGTCCTCTACGACACCCAGGTCACGCAGCCGATCTTCGACAAGGGCGTCTGCACCGGCCTGAAGGCGAGGCGCGAGGGCGAGATCGAAACGATCAACGCGAAGTGGGTCGTGTGCGCAGAGGGTGCCGCGACGAAGTTCTCTCGTTCGTTGGGACGGGTCCGCAACCTCGACTATCCGATGGGTCTTGCCATCCGGCAGTACTTCAACTCGCCGATGCAGCACTCGGGTTGGTTCGAGGCCTACCTCGACATCAGGTCCTCCGAGGAGTCTCTGCCCGGTTACGGCTGGGTCTTTCCCGTCGGCGACGGCACCGTCAACGCCGGCGTTGGGCTCCTGTCCACCTTCGGGGGCTGGCGTGACGTCAACCTCCACGACCTTCAGCGCTTTTTCATCGACCAGCTCCCGCCGGAGTGGGACGTCAACTGGGACACGGTCGCGAGCAAGCCGCGCGGTGGGCGCTTGTTCATGGGGCAAAGCGTGTGGCCGCCCCACGGCCCGGGCTTCGTATTGACTGGGGACGCCGCCGGCATGATCAACCCCTGCAACGGGGAGGGCATCGCTTACGGGTACGAGACCGGGCGCATCGCGGGACGACACATCGACGAAGCGCTACGGGTCGGATCGAGCCCCTCGTTGAGCTCGTACACCGACGAATTGAAGACGATCTACGGCCCGTATTATCGGCTCGGGCGTCGGTTCGTGAAGCTGATCGGCTACCCGGCGATCATGGAGAGACTCGTGTCGGCCGGGATGCGGTCGGAGACCGTCATGAGCTTCGCGCTCACTTTGTTGGCGAATCTCGAGGACACGAAGCCGAAGGGGGCCGAGCAGCGGGGATTCTGGCTTCTCAAGAAACTCGCTGAGGTAAAACCGTGACGCTCCCGGCCTATCTCCCCATTCTGTTCCTCGTCATCTTGTCGAGCCTGTTCGCCGGTGCCTCGATGCTCGTAGCCGCGAAGTTGACGCCGCGCAACTGGACCAAGGCGAAGTTGCAGGCTTACGAGTCCGGCATCGTCCCCGAGAGTGGGGTCGAGCGCGAGCGCTTCCCGGTGAAGTTCTATCTGCTCGCCATGCTGTTCATCATCTTCGACATCGAAACGGTGTTCATGTATCCGTGGGCAGTGGCGTACGACCGTCTCGCTCTGTTCGGCCTCGCCGAGATGGGGACCTTCGTGGCGATCTTGCTCGCCGCTTACGTCTACGTCTGGAAACGAGGAGGCCTCGAGTGGGCGGAGTAAGCGACGCCGTCGGTTCGAACTTCGTAACCACTCAGCTCGACAAGCTCGTTAACTGGGCACGCAAGTCGTCGCTGTGGCCGATGACGTTCGGACTCGCCTGCTGCGCCATCGAGATGATGGGATCGACGATGCCCCGACACGATCTCTCTCGTTTCGGAATGGAGGCATTCCGGGGGTCACCTCGCCAAGCCGATCTGATGATCGTCGCGGGGCGCGTGTCACAGAAGATGGCGCCGGTGTTGCGTCACGTCTACGACCAGATGACGGAGCCAAAATGGGTCATCGCAATGGGTGCGTGTGCGTCGACGTCCGGCGTGTTCAACAACTACGCCGTCGTTCAGGGAGTCGACCAGATCGTTCCGGTGGACATCTACGTGCCGGGTTGTCCCCCGCGCCCCGAGATGCTGATCGACGGGATCATGTTGCTTCACGAGCGCATCCAGCGGGGCGAGTACTCCGCGGGGAGAGTCGCCGGATAGATGGAGCACACCACCATTCGGGCAGGTGAGTGGCTCGAGCGCGCCCGCGAACTGAGCGACGAACGGTGGCGGCTTACCGATTTGTGCGGGGTCGACCGGCTCGGGCTGGGCGGGGACCCGCGCTTCGAGATCGTCTGTCAGTTCGTGAACATGGACGACATGAAGCTTACGTCTCTGCACGTAGCCGCCGAAGGCGATCCTCCAACGATTCCGTCGGTCACGAAGGTGTGGCCGGTCGCGAACTTCATGGAACGAGAGGCCTACGACATGTTCGGCATCCACTTCGACGGACATCCGAACCTGACTCGCATCCTGATGCCCGATGAATGGGAGGGTCATCCGCTGCGCAAGGACTACAGCGTCGGCAAGATCCCCATCGACTTCGCGCCGCAGCCGTTTTTGCAGATCGACGCGCCGGGTCAGGGGCCGGATACCGTCGAAGCCGATCGGGAGGTCGACCACCTCGGGCAGGCGGGCCCTCCCCTCAGGGAATTCAGCGACTCGCCCGGTCCGGACTCCAAGGAAGTGACCTCGTGAGCCGCGCCGAGCAGCTCGTAGAAGATTTCGAAGACCGCGGACACGGCGCGTACGTCGAGTCGTACGAGCCCGAAGACGACCGCATGGTCATCAACATGGGTCCGGTTCACCCGTCGACGCACGGCGTGCTCCGCCTGCTGCTCGAGCTCGACGGAGAGACGGTCGTCAAGTGCGTCCCGATCATCGGTTACCTCCACACCGGGATGGAGAAGGAGACCGAGGATCAGAACTGGCGCGGCGGCGTGACCATCGTCACCCGCATGGATTACCTGGCGCAGTTCTTCAACGAGCACGTCTACTCGCTTGCAGTCGAGCACCTCCTCGGGCTCGAAGTGCCGCCTCGAGGTCGATGGATCCGCATGTTGATGACCGAGCTGAACCGTCTGTCGTCGCATCTCGTGTGGTTCGGGACCCAGGGGCTCGACATGGGCGCGATCTCGGCGATGTTCTACGGCTTCCGCGAGCGCGAGTTGGTCACCGACTTCTTCGAGATGGTCACCGGCCTGCGGATGAACAACGGCTACATCGTGCCCGGCGGTGTGTGGGAGGACTTGCCCGCGGGGTGGGACCAGGCGGCGCGCAACCTCGTCAAGTTGATGCCCGGGCGCATCGACGAGTACGAGGGGCTCTTGAGCGAGAACCCGATCTTCCTCGAACGGACGAAGGGCGTCGGTGTGATCACGCGCGACGAAGTCGTCGACATAGGCGCGTCGGGTCCCACGGCGCGCGCGTCGGGACTGGACTGGGATCTGCGTCGCGACCTCCCCTACGAGGAGTACGCCGCGGTCGACTTCGACGTCCCCGTCGCACAGGAGGGAGACGTCTACGCGCGTTACGTCGTGCGCATGGAGGAGATGCGGCAGTCCGTGCGGATCGTCGAGCAGGTGATCGATGCGATGCCGGGAGGAGACTTCCGCAACATGGATCCGAAGATCACGCCGCCGCCGCGTTCCGAGCTGAACCGGTCGATGGAGGCCGTCATCCACCACTACAAGCTGGTGACGCAGGGCTTCACCGTTCCGGCGGGCGAGGTGTACACCGCGGTCGAGTCGCCGCGCGGCGAGCTGGGTTGTTACGTGATCTCTGACGGTGGTTCCTCGCCCTACCGCGTCCATGTGCGTGACCCCTCGTTCGTCAACCTCCAGGCTCTGCCGGTGATGGCTGAGGGAGGGCTCGTCGCCGACCTGATCGCGGTGATCGCATCGACCGATCCCGTGATGGGAGGCGTCGACCGGTGACGCGCATCCCGGTTCACGGCAAGCGGGAGCTCGGCCCCCCCGAGGCCGCGCCGAGTAAACACGTTCCCACCGTGCTCGTCGGCGAGCTCGGTGAGATCGCGCAGGCCATAGTGGCGCGCTATCCGAACTCCCGTTCTGCCGCGCTGCCCTTGCTGTTCTTGGTCCAGTCGAAAGAGGGATACGTCACCGAAGACGGCATGCGCGACATAGCAGAGATCCTCGGGCTTACGCCCGCCGACGTCTTGTCGACCGCGTCCTTCTACACGATGTTGAAGAAGCGACCGCAGGGTGAGTACCTCATCTCGATCTGTCGCAACATCTCCTGCACGCACCTGGGAGCGCGCAAGATCATCGCGGAGCTCGAGGAGCATCTCGGCATCGAAGCCGGCGAGACGACACCCGACGGCAAGATCACGCTCGAGGCGGCCGAATGTCTTGCAACCTGCGACGGCGCTCCGAGCATGCAGGTCAACTACGAAGACTTCTATGGGATCGACCCCGAGCAAGTCGTCCTGCTCGTCGAGAAGTTGCGCCGCGGCGATCCCGTCTTCAGCACGCGCGGTCAGGTGGTTCGAACGAGCAAGGAGATCTCATACGAGACCGCGACGACCGGTCTCCGCTCGCCCGGCACCGCCGGGGACCACGTCGAGGAGACCTTCGGCGGCGAGTCCATGAAGGGCGAGGAAGGTCCCGGATTCAGACCGAAGGAGCCGGGCGGACGATGAGCAACGGCAACGGAACCGCGCCCGTCTCGCGCCCCGAAGAAGTCCACGTGCTCATGCGCCGGCTGCGGACCTACCCGAACGACTCGTGGACGATCGAGCGAGCGCTCGACGACGGCGCCTATCGCGCGTCGCGCCGCGCGGTCATGGAGCTCACCCCCGACGAACTGATCGAGCTCGTCAAGGAATCGGGTCTGCGAGGTCGAGGAGGGGCGGGCTTCCCGACGGGCGTGAAGTGGGGGTTCGTTCCCAAGGACGTCTCGCCTAAATACGTCGTGGTCAATCACGACGAGGGTGAGCCCGGCACTTTCAAGGACCGCGAGCTTGCCGAGATGGACCCACATCAATTGATCGAGGGCATCACGATCGCGGCGTGGGCGAACCAGGCGAATAAGGCGTTCATCTACGTACGCGGGGAGTTCGCTCTCGGATCGCGCCGCCTCGACCGCGCGGTCCGCGATGCTTATGCCAAGGGTTTCCTCGGACGCCGGATCTACGGCTCGAACTTTGACCTGGACATCGTTCTGCATCGCGGCGCGGGCGCGTATATCTGCGGAGAGGAGTCCGCGCTGCTCGACTCGCTCGAAGGGCACCGCGGACAGCCGCGCTTGAGGCCGCCGTTCCCCGCGGTCAAGGGCCTCTACGGCCGCCCCACCGTGATCAACAACACGGAGACGTTGAGCGCGCTGCCGGGCATCGTCGAGAACGGGGCGGACTGGTTCAAACAGTGGGGGACGGAGAAGTCTCCGGGCACGAAGGTGCTCTCGGTGTCGGGACACGTCAACGCGCCGGCCAATTACGAAGTCCCCCTCGGTACGTCCTTGCAGCACGTGCTCGAGCTGGCCGGTGGGATGCGCGACGGGGCGACGCTCAAGGCGATCATCCCCGGTGGCGCAAGCGCCCCGCTGCTGACGTCGGCCGATGTCGCGGTCGACTTCGAGGCGCTCAAGGACGCGGGCACGATGCTCGGGTCTGGGGCGATCGTCTTCATGGACGAGTCGACCTGCATGGTGCGCAACGCTCTCGTCACGACTGAGTTCTTCGAACACGAGTCGTGTGGGAAGTGCACGCCGTGTCGCGAGGGCACCTGGTGGGCGGTCAAGGTCCTCGAGCGGGTCGAGCACGGTGAGGGACGTCAAGAAGACATGGACCTGCTGCTCGACATCGCAGACGGCATCGACGGACGCTCCTTCTGTCCGCTCGGCGACGCCGCGTCGTGGGCCCTGCGTTCGAACGTCAAGCTCTTCCGCGACGAGTTCGAGCAGCACGTTGCAGAGAGACGCTGTCCGTTCGAGGGCAAGCACCTCGCTTATGCGGGCAGCCGTGACGTCGGCCCGGGCAACGCGGGCACGCAACCGCAGCCGTCGGCCGGCATCGCGGTCGACCGCGACGAGGGACAGATCTGATGGCGGACAACGGCAGCGGCGCAGAGAAGGCGGAACAGAAGACGGTAGCCGTCACCATCAACGGCCAGAGCGTCGAGGCGGAGGAAGGTCGCACGCTCATCGACGTCGCCGAGGAGATGGGCGTGTTCGTGCCGCGCTTCTGCTACCACCCCGGGATGAAGTCGGTCGCGGTCTGCCGGATGTGTCTCGTCGCGGTCGAGGGACAAAAGAAGCTCCTCCCCGCTTGTGCGACGCCCGTGACCGACGGCATGAAGGTCAACACGGTCGAAGAGAACGCGGTCGATGCGCAGAAGGGGATGCTCGAGTTCCTCCTGATAAACCATCCCCTCGACTGCCCGGTGTGCGACCGCGGCGGCGAGTGTCCTCTGCAGGACCAGACCTACCGGCACGGGCCCGGTTCCTCGCGTTACGTCGAACCGAAGCGGACGTTCGAGAAACCCATCGAGATCTCCAATCT
>JALZCA010000182.1 GCA_030863285.1 Actinomycetota bacterium
GGCCGGGACCGCGGGCGGGGAGCGGAGCGCGGCCCCCGGCGCGAGAGGGCCCCGCGGCGCGGGAGCTGAGAGTGGCCGGCAACTTCTCCAGGACGACCCTCGACTCCGGCATCACGGTTGTCACCGAGACGATGGCGGAGCTTCGTTCGGTGACGGCCGGTTTCTGGCTCGACGTCGGCTCGCGCGACGAGCCCGACCGCCTCGCAGGGACGTCTCACTTCCTGGAGCACCTGTTGTTCAAGGGCACGCCGACGCGTTCGGCCAAAGACATCGCCGACTCCTTCGATCGCGTGGGGGGCGACATCAACGCGTTCACGAGCAAGGAGTACACGTGCTTCTACGCTCGGGTCATAAACGCGGATCTCGCGATGGCGCTCGACGTGCTCTCCGACATGATCATCAATTCCCTGATCGATTCCGACGAGTTCGAGTCGGAACGCAAGGTGATCCTGGAAGAAATCGCGATGCACGAAGACGCCCCGGACGAGCTCGTACACGACCTCTTCTGCCGCTCGCTGTGGGACGGTCATCCGCTCGGGCGTCCGGTCCTCGGGTTCAACGAGACGGTCGGAGAGGTGGACAGGGACGAGGTCGTGGAGTACTGGCGCGGCGGGTACAGCCCCGCCAACCTGGTCGTCGCCGCGGCCGGAAACCTCGACCACGACGAGCTCGTCGACGCCGTGGACCGGCTGTTCTCGGACCTGGAAGGTCGCAAGACGTTGCGCTCGACCCCCCCACCCACTCCCGCGCCGGGGGTCGACGTGCACAGACGATCGACCGAGCAAGCACATATCGTGCTCGGAACCGAGGGGTTGCACCGGGGTCACGACGACCGGCACGCTCTGGCCGTCCTCGACACGCTGCTGGGAGGCGGCATGTCGTCGCGGCTATTCCAGGAAGTGCGAGAAAAACGAGGGCTCGCGTATTCCGTTTACTCGTATCGCTCCATGTTTGCCGAAACGGGGGCGTTTTCGGTCTATGCCGGGACGATGCCGCAGAACGCGCAGACGGTGATCGACATCGTTCAAAGCGAGATCGCGTCTCTCGTGTCCGACGGGATCAGCGAGGTGGAGCTGGAGCGCGCCAAGGGCCACGTCAAAGGCGCCCTCGTGCTCTCCTCCGAGGATCCGGTCAGCCGCATGAACCGCCTGGGCAAACAGCAGCTGACGACGGGCGAGATCCTGTCCGTCGACGAGCTGATCGAGCGGTTCGACCGCCTCACGATGGACGACATCGCGCGGGTCACCGATCTCGTCCTCGCCTCGGGCGACTTCCGGGTAACGGTCGTCGGACCCTTCGACGAGGGGGCGTTTGACCGCTACGCCGCCTGAAGGGGGGTCCGTGACGCTCGCGGTTGCGGTGATCGGAGCCGCCGGGCGGATGGGGGCAGAGGTGTGCCGCTCCGTGGAGCGGGACGACGAGCTGAAGCTCGTGGCTCGTATCGACCGCGCCGACCGGCTGGAGCTGCTGGTCGAGAGCGGGGCACAAGTGGCGGCGGAGTTCACCACCCCCGCGTCCGTAAAGGACAACGTGCGCTTTTGCGTCGAGCGCGGAGTCCACGTCGTGGTCGGCACGACGGGGTTGACTGCGGACGACCTGGCGGAGATCGAAGGTTGGCTCGAAGATGGAGGCGCAAACGTATTCGTAGCGCCGAACTTCGCCCTGGGCGCGGTGCTGATGATGCACTTCTGCGCGCAGGCCGCTCGTCATTTCCTCGTCGCCGAGATCGTCGAGCGGCATCACGAGCGCAAGCTCGACGCGCCCTCGGGGACCGCGCTGCGCACGGCCGAGTTGATGAGCGCGGCGCGCGGCCGGGAGTGGGGCGAGTCAGCCGGCGCAACCCGCTCGCAGCCGGCGAGCAGAGGTGAGGACGCGGGAGGGATCCGGATCCACTCGGTGAGGGCGCCGGGCTACGTCGCTCACCAAGAGGTCGTCTTTGGCGGCGCGGGTGAGACCCTCACGATCCGTCACGATTCGGTGGACCGCTCCTGTTTCATGCCCGGCGTGATTCTTGCGCTGAAGCGCGTGTCCGAGCACCCTGGTCTTACCGTTGGGCTCGAGCAAATCCTGGGCCTCTAAGCCGGTGGCGAGAGCGGTCATCGCCGCGACGGCCCTGATATTGCTCGGCGCATGTTTCGGCGGCGACGCCAACGTCACGGAGTCCGGCAAGGGGTTGCCCGTCGTCGCCATCGAGTTCCCCGAGACGGCGCCGCCGGGATCCGTGCAGACGGCTGCGCTGCGGGTTTCGAATCCCGGCCCGGGGAACATGTCCAGCCTGGCCGTTGCGTTTACCTTGGTCGGAAGGCTCGAGGGCGTGGTGCCGCGCCCCATAGTCGAGATCGGCTACGGACGTAAGAATCCGGCGATAGTCGGAGTCGAGCCTCGACCAAGGGCGATCTCGTTCGACGGCGTTCGCTACGTGTTCGATGGGCTCGACGAGGATGCTTCCGCCAAGCTCAGGTTCAGGCTCAAGCTGCCCGACGCTCCCGGCCTTGCCGGCAATGCCGTCGTGGTGTCCGACGGCCAAGACCCGGAGAGGGCGCGGGGCGTCCCGCTTCAGACGATGGTCGAGGGATAGTCTGGGACGCGAGGAGGCATCAAAGGAGGTGTGCGATGGGCCGCTTCGGTGAGGTGGTCACCGCTATGGTCACGCCCTTCGGTCGCGACGGTTCGCTCGACGTGGCGGCGGCGCGCGCTCTCGCCGCGCGTCTCATCGATCAGGGATCGGATGGCCTCGTCGTTTGTGGCACGACGGGCGAGGTCCCCACGTTGACTCATGAGGAAAAGCTGTCGATGTTCGAGGCCGTCGTCGACGAGGTCGGCGATAGGGCGACCGTCATCGGCGGCACCGGCACGTACGACACGCGAGAATCGATAACGCTCACGCGCGAGGCGGCGGCGCGCGGAGTCGGCGCCTGCCTCGCCGTCACCCCCTACTACTCCAAACCTCCGCAACGCGGCCTCCTCGCACACTTCGGCGCGATCGCCGACGCGTCCGAGGTTCCCATCATGCTGTACGACATTCCCGGAAGAACGGGCAGGCGCATCGAGGCGCCGACGATCGTGACTCTCGCGCGCCACGAGCGGATCGTCGCGGTCAAGGATGCCGTCGGGAATGCGGGGGAAACGGCCAAGCTGCGAGCCCAGCTCGTTGCACAGGGCCACCAGGACTTCGAGATCTATTCGGGCGACGATCCGTTGCTGCTCCCGCATCTCGCGGCGGGCGCCGTAGGGATCGTGTCGGTCTGCTCCCACCTGGTCGGCCGTCAGATCAAGCAGATATTCGCTGCATGGGCGGATGGAAAGGTCGAAGAAGCGCAGCGGATATATGGGGACCTCCTGCCTCTGTTCACCACGATCATGGGAGTCACGACGAGCCCGATCCCGATGAAGGCGGCGCTCGAGATGCTCGGCGTAGACGTGGGCCAACCCCGGCTCCCGCTCGTGCCTGCTACCGACGAGGAAGAGAAGGTCATCCGGACGGAGCTGGAGCGCGCCGGCCTCCTGTGAGCTCCCCACAACGCTCCTCGCCCGTGCGAGTCGTCTTCCTCGGCGGCGTGGGCGAGATCGGGCGCAACATGCTCGTCTTCGAGCAGTCCGGCAGCATCCTCGTGTGCGACGCGGGATTGTCGTATCCGAACGAGGAGATGCTCGGAGTCGACCTCGTGCTGCCCGACTTCACCTATGTCGCGGAGAGGGCTCACGCATGCGTCGGGATCCTCCTCACTCATGGGCACGAGGATCACGTCGGAGCGCTGTCGTGGTTGCTCAAAGAGGTCGCCGTGCCCGTCTACGGCACGGCTCTCACTCTCGGCATGGCGAAAAGAAGGCTGGCGGAGTACGGCGTGGGGGCCGAGCTCGTCGAGATCGACGCTCCGGGGCGCGGCCGGATAGGCCCTTTCGACTTGCGTTTCCTCGCGGTGTCGCACTCGATCCCCGACGCCATCGCGGTCGCGCTGGAGACCCCGCAGGGACGCATTCTCTACACGAGCGATTTCAAGCTCGACCGGACCCCGATCGACGGCCGCCGAACCGACCTACAAGGGTTGAGCGAAGTTGCAGCGGCGGGAGTCGACCTCTTGCTGTCGGATTCGACCAATGCGGAGGCGCGGGGTCGAACGCCCTCGGAGGCGATCGTGGGCGATACGTTGCGTGCGCTGTTCGGGCAGGCTCGCAGGCGGATCGTCGTGGCCTGCTTCGCCTCGAACCTCCACCGCATCCAGCAGGTTTGTGACGCAGCCGCGGTCACCGGGCGCCGAGTCGCCTTCGTCGGGCGATCGATGCTCGCGAACGTCGACGTGGGGCGGCAGCTGAACCACTTGAAGATTCCAGACGAGGTCGTGATGGACGTCGAGGAGATCGACGAGCACGAGCCCGAGAGCACCGTCATCGTCTGCACGGGCTCTCAGGGCGAGCCCCTCTCGGCCCTCTCGCTGATCGCATCGCGCGAGCACAAGTGGGTACGCGTGGAGCCTGGCGATACCGTGATCTTGTCGGCCAGCCCCATACCGGGAAACGAGGCCGCGGTGCACCGGGTCATCAACGCGCTCTACCGGTCGGGCGCGGATGTCTTTCATTCCGAGACCTCTCCTGTGCACGTCTCGGGTCACGCCGCCTCCGACGAGCTGGCCGAGCTCATTCGGTTGGTTCGCCCCGGCCACTTCGTCCCGGTGCACGGCGAGTTCCGGCACCTGGCCGCCCACAAGCGGATAGCCGAGGAGGCGGGCGTTCCGGACGAGCGAATACTGCTCGTGGAAGACGGCGACGTGCTCGAGATGACCGACCGTGAGGTGCGCCGGGGCGAGCGGGTGCAGGCCGGGACGGTCTTGGTCGACGGGCTCGGGGTGGGCGACGTGGGCCCCGTCGTGCTGCGCGATCGTAGCCAGCTCGCGCAGGACGGCATCCTCGTCTGCGTACTCGCCCTCGATGCGCACACGGGAGAGCTGGTCGCGGGTCCCGACCTCGTGAGCAGAGGGTTCGTCTACCAAGGCGAAGCCCAGGACCTTCTGGATCAGGCGGCGGGGGTCGTCGCGAGCGCCCTCGCGGACATGGAGCCGGACGCGGGCACCAACTGGACGGCGCTCAAGAAGGCCTGCCGGCGCGCTTTGGGCGAGTTCGTGTGGGGCGCGACCGGCCGTCGCCCGATGATCCTGCCGGTCGTGCTGGAGGTCTGACGGACCTCCCTCCCGCCTGACGGAGCCTCGCTTCGGCAGGCGCTGCGGCGC
>JALZCA010000186.1 GCA_030863285.1 Actinomycetota bacterium
GAGCGGGCCTGGGCGAGGCGAGTCTCGGCCCCCTCGCGATCTCGCCGTGCGCTTTCGGCGCGCTCGGCGGCCTGACCCGCGCGGCCCCGCGCTTGCTCGGCGGTGGTCGAAAGCCGTTCTTCCTCCGAGCTCCAACGTTCGAGGTCGCTCTCGAGCAGCCGGATGCGCTCTCGATAGGTCTCCTCCGTCTCGGCGGCAAGGCGCGCTGCCAGTCGTGCCGCCCGCTCTTGTGCGAGACGCCCGAGCCCGCCGAGGCGATCCGCCGCCCGGCTCATCGCGTAGGCAACCGCTCGGGAGCGTTCGGCCGCAACGCGACGCCCCTCGCGCTCGTCGCCCGCGGCCTGCAGGCGTGCGCGCACGCTCGCTACCTCGTCGCTCAGCAGACTGCGCCGTCGTTCTTCCGCGTCGAGGTCGAGCGCGGCGGTCTCGGCTGCGAGCGTGCTCAGCTCGGTGGCCGTCAGGCGCTGCTTCAGCTCTTGGTGCTCGGTGAGAAGCTCCGAGTACGCAGCGGCCGCCGTCGCTTGGCGCTTCAACGGACGGATCGCACGCTTGAGCTCAGACAAGACGTCGTTGAGCCGCAAGAGGTTGTCCTCGACCCGCTCGATCTTCTTGAGGGCGCGGTCCTTGCGCTTGCGGAACTTGCCGATCTGCGCCGCTTCTTCGATGAACGAGCGGCGATCTTCGGGGCGCGCCTGCAGGACCTCGTCGAGGCGCCCTTGGCCCACGATCGCGTGGAGGCTACGGCCGATACCGGTGTCGGACAGCAGCTCGGTAACGTCGAGCAGCCTGCAGGGCGCACCGTTGATCCGATACTCGGATGCTCCGGCGCGATCGGTGAAGCGGCTGATCGTGACCTCGGCGACGTTGAGGGGGAGGATCCCCGATGAGTTGTCGAGAGTGAGCTCCACCTCGGCCATGCCGAGGCCCGGCCGCTTCTCGGAGCCGGCGAAGATGACGTCCTCCATCGCCGCACCGCGGAGGTTCGACGGCGCCTGGGAGCCCAGGACCCACGCCAGGGCGTCGGCGATGTTCGACTTGCCCGAGCCGTTGGGGCCGACGATGACGTTGATGGCGGGCTCGAACTCGAGGACCGTGGGCGTGGCGAAGGACTTGAAGCCCGCCAGCCGCAGGGAGCGGACGTACATCGGGTCAACCTAGCAGCGGAACCAGGTGCTTCCGCGGATATAGGGGGCCGGCCGGGCCTCGCGGCCAGGGCTTTTGTCCTGCGCTTGCGGGTAGTGTCGCCGGTCAGTATCTGACCAGGGACGGACGAAGAGGAGGGGCACGTGGATCAGGAGCTGTTCGAGCGACTCGTGACCACGCCGGGGATATCGGGTCGAGAGGAACGGATCCGGCAGGTGGTCATCGAACTCCTCGAGGACCTCGTCGACGAGATCAACGTCGACCGGCTCGGCAACGTCATCGGGGTGCGTCGTGGTAACCGGCCCCGCGTGATGCTGGCGGCCCACATGGATTCGATCGGGTTTCTCGTGAAGCACGTCGACGACAAGGGCTTCGTCTGGATCTCGCCGGTCGGAGGCTTCGACCCACGCACGCTCAACTCACAGCGCGTGCTCGTCTCGGGAGAGAAGGAATACGTCGGTCTCATGACGCCGAAGTCGAAACCGATCCACGTCCTCAGCGAAGAGGAACGGAAGAAGGCACCGCAGATCGAAGACATCTTCGTCGACGTCATGGCCCCGGTCGAAGAGGTGAAGGAGAACGTTCCGGTCGGAAGTCCCGTGACGTTCTACCGGCGTCCGATCTTCAACGAGCATTCCTTCAGCGCCCCGTATCTGGACGACCGCCTCGGCGTCTACGTGCTGCTCGAGGCGTTGAGAGAGGCGCGCGACACGTCGGTCGAGATCCACGCGGTGATAAGCGTGCAGGAAGAGGTGGGCCTGCGCGGCGCCCGCACGAGCGCGTACGGCATCGATCCCGATGTCGGCATCGCTCTCGACATCACGCTTGCCACCGACACCCCGGGCTCAGACCCGACGCAGGTTGTGACCAACCTAGGGCAGGGCGTCGGCATCACGGTCATGGATGGGGCGTCGATCTCGGATCCCCGCCTTGTCGACCGCTTCAAGACCGTCGCCGAGAAACACAGCATCGACTACCAGCTCGAGATCCTGCCGAAGGGTGGGACCGATGCCGGAACGATCCAGATGTCTCGCGCCGGGGTCCCGGTCATCACGATCTCGCCCCCGGTTCGCTATGTGCACACCTCGAACGAGATGGCGTCGATCAAGGAAGTCGACGCGACCGTCGAGTTGATGGCGCGCTTCTTAGAGACGGCAGAGGAGCTGGACCTAAGCCGTTAAGAACGAATGGGAGCGAGTTCGGCCAGTCGGCGAGCATCGTCCTCCCAACCCTTTACGACCAGGTAGCGACGCCGCTTGCCGGTGTTCGGATAGATCGTGAACCTGTCCTGAAGCACTCTGTCCTCGTAGACGAGAGATTCGATGCTCGTCAGAGCGATCTCGCCTTCGAAACTCCACCGCTTCGAAGAAAACGCGCCGAGACGGACAACGAGGATGCGTCGGTCGGTTGCAATTACGTAGAAGAAGCGCATGGTGAGCGCGAAATACACGCCCCAGGAAACCGGCATGACCCACGCCCTGGGCTCGAGCCCCTGGGTCGCCAGCCACATAGCGACCAAGATGGACGGGATCGCCACCGGCCAGACGCGGAAGGGCGACTGCGCATGAACTCGCACGCGCGGGTTCTCGTCGTCGTGAAGCAGTGCTTGTTGCGGCGCCTGCATGCGCTCCAAGACCTTCGCCCGTTGCCGTTCGCTCCAGGCCATTCGTGACCGGTCCCCCCGCCCAGGCCCTAAAGGGCTCCTACTTGATCTTGAACGTCTTTTCGTTCTTCGGTGGCTCGCGGTCGACCTGGACTCCTGCGACCTTCGCTCCGCCGTTTCCGCCCGAGCGACAGAGCCCGACTACGCGATAAACCTCGTCGCGCGGCCCTTCGAGGACGGCTTCGATCCGGCCGTCGCCGAGCACCTTGACCCATCCCGTCACCGCGAGCTCGGTGGCCTTGTCCGCGATCGCTTGTTTGAACGCGGCGCGGTCGAAGTCTCCAGCGACGAAAACGTGGACTCGGGTCCTATCTTCCAAGTTGCATCCTCCTCAGTGCGGTGTGCCCATCACGATTGGCACTGCGGGCAGAAGTACGTGTGGTCGTCGCCGAACTCCTCCTTCGCTATGAAGTTGCGGCAGCGGCGGCACGCCTCTCCTTCTCTTTCGTAGACCTTGAGCTCGAGCTGGTAGTGACCGGGATCGCCCTGGAGGTCTTTGAAGTCGGTGTCCCCCCACGAGGTTCCGCGCGCCTTGACCGCATCCTGCATTGTCTCCATCAGCGCGCGGTAGAGACGACGCACGTCTTGCGAGCTAAGCGACTTCGAGGAGCGGTCGGGACGAATCCCCGCGGCGAACAGCACCTCGTCGGAGTACACGTTGCCGAGCCCGCAGAAGAACCGTTCGTCCATCAGCAGGTCCTTCATCGATTTGTTGCCGCCCTCGAGCAGGGCCGAGAAGTGCTGCCACGTAAACGGCTGATCGCCGAGCGCGTCGATGGACGTCTCCTCTGCCCGGAGCTTCTCCCATTCCTCCTTGGTCGCAACGAAGACCTCTCCGCTCATCTTCGGATCGACGATGCGAAGTTGGCCTCCGATCGTGAACCCGATGACGACGTGCGTGTGCGACGCGAGGGTGTCCGATGCGCTCGTCTTGAGGAGGAGCCCGTTGGGTCCGAGGTTGACCGCGAGGACCTTGTCGTCTTCCAAAAGCAGGCCCAGGTACATGCCGGCTCGCTGGATCTCCTCGACTTTTGCTCCGACGAGCAGGTCCTCGAACTCCTTGCGGCGCCCGTGACGCCGGATGATCTTCATCGCGTTCGAGCCGGGGCGAACCTCCACGTCTTTCACACGCCGGCCCACGATCTCCTTTTCGAGGTCGCGCTTGATGACCTCGACTTCAGGAAGCTCTGGCATCGGCCCTGCTTCCGGAGGTCGTGGGATCTTCCGTGTCGCCGTTGACGCGCGCTAGTGCCTCCCGCGCGGCGTTCTGCTCCGCCTCTTTCTTACTGCGGCCGACCCCCGCGCCGAGCAAGTCTCCGCGCAAGAAGACCTGTGCGAAGAATCTCTTGTCGTGGTCCGGTCCGGACGACGTCACCTCGTAGGTGGGGCGGGGGCCTCCGCCGCGCACGACGACCTCCTGCAGGGCCCCCTTCGCGTCGAGGCTCTCGCCAGTTGCCACGACCCGGTCGATCTCGTCGGCGAACGTGTCGTGGAGCGCGTCCATGACCGTGTCGATGCCGTGCTCGAGGTAGGCAGCGCCGATGATCGCCTCGAGGGCGTCGGCGAGGACCGACGACTTGTCGCGCCCGCCCGACGCCTCTTCTCCGCGTCCCAGCCGCAGCCACGCCCCGAGATCGAACGAGCGCGCTATCCGCGCCAGCGCGACGGTGTTGACGACCGACGCTCGCAGCGTCGCCATCTCGCCCTCGGGCATGTCGGGATACGAGCCGTAGACGATGTCGGCGACGAGAAGGCCGAGCACCGCATCGCCGAGCAGCTCGAGTCGTTCGTTGTGAAGGGTCGGTCCGCTCTGCTCGTAAGCGTAGGAGCGATGAGTAAGAGCCAGTTCGAAGAGCCCGCCGGGTTCCCCCGGGAGCCCGAGCGCTTCGAGAACCTGGTGGCTCGTGCTAGTCGCTTTCGACAACCTGGCGACCTGCGTAGTACCCACAGTTAGGACAAACGCGGTGCGGCAGCTTGGGCTGACGACACTGCGGACACGACGAGTACGTCGGGGCGTCCACGCGCCAGTGTGCGCGCCTCATGCGCATCTTCGACCTCGTCTTGCGTCGCTTGGGTACCGCCATTGGTCCTCCTTAACCTTGAAGGCGTTCGCGTAGGACCGCCAGCTCGGCCCAGCGAGGATCGGTCTCTTCGTGAACGCAAATACACGCGTCCGTGTTGAGGTTGCGCCCGCAGCCGCTACAGAGCCCGGCACAGTCCTCGCGGCAGATGGGGTTCAGAGGCAGCGCGAGGGTGATCGCGTCCCGCAGCATCGGCTCGAGGTGAACCTCTTTCGCCGACACCTTGTAGTTGTCCTCGTCCGGCGGTCCCTCGTGGCCCGGAGCGACGTACAGCTCGCAGAGCTCGAGCGACAGGGGCAAGTCGAAGGACGCGAGGCAGCGCGCACACTGGAAGTCGCCGTCTGCGCGTACGGTGCCGGTGATGAGGATGCCCTCGACGACGCTCTCGGCCCTCAGATCGGCGTCGATCGGTCGGTGGCTGAGGCGCGCGAGCGCGTTCCTCACCTGGGTGAGGATGGGTGACACCGTGAAGTCTCGATACTCGCCGGGACGCCCGAGGAGATCCCCGACCGGAAGGTTCAGATCCTGCACGCGCGAAGTCCTTTTTGTCTTCGCGACCGTCTCGACGATCGCTGTTGTGCTAGTTGGTACGCGCTCTGATGCGCCAAAAAACACCCCTAGTCGAGCGCGTTTCAGGCGGAAAATGATATCAGAGCGACCTGTTTTCCCAGACTCTGCCAGGCCCGGGAGAGGCGGCTAAGAGGCCGGTTGACGCAGGTCGGCGGCGTCGAACGGGCCCGTGTTGGCCGTGATGGTCTCGCCGTTCTCGGGAAGGGCTACCTCGCCGCTCTTGGACTGCGCGCTGCGCAGTTGTTCGCGGCCTTTGGCGACCGTGCCGAGCGTCTTGTTCAGGAGGATCTCGAAGGCGGCCAGCTTCTGGTCCATGTAGTCCTCCGCCTGCATCTGGATCTTGGTCGCCTTCTCGCGGGCCTCGTCGATGATGCGGTCGGCCTCGCGCTGCGCCGCATGGACGATCTCGGTGCGCGACAGGAGCCGGTCGCGTTGCTCGCGTGCCTCGGCGATGATCCGCTCGCCCTCGTTACGGGCGCGCTCCATGAACTCGTCGCGGTCGCGCGCCATCCAGCGCGCCTGGCGCACCTCTTCGGGGACCTCTTGCTTCAGCTGCGACAGAAGATCGAGCAATTCCGTCCGGTCGACGACCGCGCTGGACGACAGCGGAACCGCTTTCGCCTCTTCGATCAGCACCTGCAACTCATCGATGCGGTCGATCAAATCCATACGTGCCACCTCTCTACGTGGAAGGAGAAACGCCGTGCCGCCCGTCGATGTGCGGCAGTTCTTTTTCGCGTTCCGCCTAGGATGCCACGCCTGGCCGCGCGTTTCCTCCCGAGGGCCGATTTACCCGCTTTCAGGGCGGGAAGCTCGCTCCTTGAGCGCTCGTGCGACGGCAGGCGGGACCAGAGAGTCGACGTCGCCCCCGAAGCGAGCGACCTCCTTGACGAGGCTCGAGGAGAGAAAAGACCAGTCCGGCTTCGCCGTGATGAAGATCGTGTCCAGGCCGGGCAGCAGCGTCGTGTTCATCTGCGCCATCTGCAGCTCGTACTCGAAGTCGCTCACCGCCCTCAGGCCTTTCACGATGAGGTTGATGCCGTGGGAGCGGGCGTAGTCGACCAGGAGCCCGTCGAACGAGTCGATCTTGATGTTGTCGAGATGGGCGAGCGCGTCTTCGAGCATCGCAGTGCGCTCCTCGAGCGTGAACATGCTGTTCTTCGATGGGTTCGCGATGACCGCGACCACGACGCTGTCGAGGTGCTCGGCGGCTCGCTCGATGACGTCTACGTGACCGTTGGTCGGCGGATCGAACGAGCCTGGGCACAGGGCTACGGCCACCGGCGCTCCCTCACCCGGCCTCCTCTTCGTGCTCGAAGATCTGGATCGTCGACTGGCCGTAGTCCCGTTCCCAGGTCATCGCAAGCCCGAGCGGATGCAGGCGCCGCTCCTTTTGTGGCCGGTGCAACACGATGCGGCCCGCGTCGGCGAGGAAGCCGCCCATGACGATCGCCTCGAGCGTCTCCTGCACGGTGTGCGGGGGGGTCGAGTACGGGGGGTCGACAAAGATGAGGTCCATGCGTTCGTCCGGGGGCCGGGACAAAGTCGACGCGACGTCGGCCCAGCGCACCTCGGACCTCTTCGACAGCCCGGTGACCTCGATGTTCTGCTCGAGGCTCACCACGGCGTCGCGTGCGCTGTCTACGAAGATCGCCGAAGCGGCGCCGCGCGACAGCGCTTCGAGACCGAGGGAGCCCGACCCGGCGAAGAGGTCGAGCACTCGCATGCCCTCTACTTCGCCGAGGACCGAGAACAGCGCCTCCTTCATGCGGTCGGTCATCGGTCGGGTGCCGGTAGAGGGCGACTTCAGTCTGCGGCCCTTGGCCTCTCCTGCTATGACGCGCATGGTTTCAGGTTAGTCAAAAGCCCAGGGAGCCGCCACGCGCGTCATCCTGACTGGACGACGTCGAGGGCCCGCTCGGGAAAGCGCGCCCGCATCTCTCGCTCGAGAGCAAGGTGCTCGTACGCCCGGAGCTCGGGGTCGTCATCCAGGATCTCGACGGCGAGGTCCCTCGCCATCTTCACGACGTCCTGATGCTGGAGCACGCGCGCCATCTTCAGCTGGGGCATGCCGGACTGCCGGGCGCCGAAGAGCTGACCCTCTCCGCGTTGCTCGAGGTCGACGAGGGCGAGCTTGAAACCGTCGCCCGTGCTTGCGACCGCCTGCAGGCGCTCGGCCACGAGTCGCGTCGAGGCGTCCTCTGCGTCGGCGAGGTCGACGTCGGTGGCGAGGATGCAATGGGAGTCGTGTACCCCGCGCCCGATGCGCCCGCGCAACTGGTGCAACTGCGCCAGGCCGAACCGATCGGCGTCCTCGATCAACATCACCGAGGCGTTCGGGATGTCGACGCCGACCTCGATCACGGTCGTCGCGACCAGGACCTGCGTCTTGCCGTCGCGAAACGCCGTCATAGCGGCTTCTTTGTCCTGGCTCTTCATGTCCCCGTGGACCAGCCCGACGGAGAAATCGGGAAAGACGTCTGCGGCGAGGCGCGTTGCTTCGGCCTTGGCGCTGCGCAGCTCGGAGCGGTCGGACTCGTCCCGCAAGGCGTAGACGATGAAGGCCTGACGGCCCTCGGAGACCTCGCGCCGGATGAGGTCGTAAGTGCGCTCGCGTTGTGCATCGCCGATCGCAATGCTGGTCGAGATGGGGCGTCGGCCGGCGGGGAGCTCGTCGAGTATCGAGACGTCGAGGTCGCCGTAGATCGACACCGCCAGCGTCCGCGGGATCGGCGTCGCCGTCATGACGAGGATGTCCGGCTCCCCCACCACTCCTTTCTGTCTCAACTGCTTGCGCTGATGGACTCCGAAGCGGTGCTGTTCGTCGACGACCGCGACTCCGAGACGAGCGAACTCGACCGTGTCCTGGATCAGGGCGTGCGTACCGATCAAGAGGTCGACTTCGCCCGAGGCGACCTCGCCCGCGATGACTTCCTTCTGCGCCGCCGGCGTCGATCCCGTCAGCAGTCGGACTACGGGGCGGCGCGAGAGCCCGGCAAACAGGTTCTTTGCTTCGGCCTCGCCAAAGGCGCGGTCGAGCAATTCCTTGACGGTGAGAGCGTGTTGTTCGGCCAGGACCTCAGTGGGGGCCATGAACGCGGCCTGGTGTCCTCCGCCGATCGCGATGAGGCACGCGTAGACCGCGACGACGGTTTTTCCGGAGCCGACCTCGCCCTCGATCAATCGGTGCATCGGATAAGAGCGCGTCATGTCGGTCGCGACCTCGTCACACGCTCGGCGCTGCGCGCCCGTGAGTTCGAAGGGCAGCGAAGTGACGAAGGTCTCGGCAAGCGACGAGGGGTCGACGGTCGGGTGCGATATGCCCTGCACGGTTCGTTCGAGTTTGCGCTTGCGATAGACGAGCCCGAGTTGGAGCGTGAAGACCTCGTCGAACACGAGCCTGCGCCGCGCTTTGAAGACGTCGTCTTTGTCGTCGGGGAAATGGATCAGACGAAGCGCCTCGTGACGCGGCATGAGTCTCAGCCTTCTGCGCAAGCCCTCCGGGAGCGGGTCTAGGACCGGTCTCCCGTCGTTCAATGCGTGCCACATCAGCCGGCGGATCTGATCGCTCGTCAGCTCGGCGGTCGCCGGGTAGATAGGGATGATCCGCCCGACGTTGAAGGGCTCCCTTCCCGAGCGCAGGATCTCGAAGCGCGGCGACGCCATCTGTACCTTGCCGCGATAGACGCTCACCTTGCCGTAGAAGAACGCCTCGATCCCCGGCGAGAGCGCCCGCGCAACCCAGTCCTGGTTGAACCATGTCACGTCGATCCGCCCGGTCTCGTCGCCGATAGAACCCGTGGTCATCGTGGGCGGTTTCTTTTTCGATCCCGGCTTCGGCCTGGGGCGGAAAGGCCGGTTGATCTTCATGACACGCGCGTGGACCTGCACCTCGCCGTCTGCCTCGCCGCTTTGGACTGCGCGGATCAACTCCCGGACCGTCCTGAGTTGCGTCCGGTCGACGTGATAGCGCGGATAGTGCTGGAGGAGGTCTTGGAGCGACTCGATCCCGAGCTTGGCGAGCCCCGGCGCCTGCTTTGCGGGCACGCGCGGGACCGCAACGCTACGCGACGCGGGAGCAAACAACTCGAGGCCGCGCGGCTGGGCCGCAACCGTGTCTTGGGGGGTCGTCACCATCGCACCTCAGCGTAGATGTGGGTCCGGACGGACGGGCGCATTTGCTAACCTTCTTGGGCTATGGCCTCTGTATGCGACATCTGCGGGAAGTCTCCCGGCTTCGGAAACAACATCTCGCACTCTCACCGGCGCACGCGCCGGCGCTGGAACCCGAACATCCAGCGAGTACGGGCGGTCGTCAACGGCGCGCCCAAGCGCCTCTCGGTCTGCACGAAGTGCATCAAGGCCAACAAGGTCGGCCGCCTGGCCTAGCCCCGACGGGCTTAGGGGCAAAACTCGCGCTCTCGGCTCAACCTTTTGCCCCCAAGCGAGCCCCCGGGCTTTTAGGGGCAAGACCCGCGCTCTCGGCTCACCTTTGCCGCCAAAGCCGGCCTGTCGTTAACGCTTGGGTTGTTCGGGTAACGATGGAGGCGTGGACAATCCCGTAGAGAGACCCGTTGCCCAGGCGAAGCTGCGCCTGGAGCGAGCTCGCGCCAAGTACGGCCT
>JALZCA010000204.1 GCA_030863285.1 Actinomycetota bacterium
TCACGGGTTGGCGTGTCGTGGGACCCGATGGTCAGCCGGTGGGCCCGGGCCAGAAGATGGCCTTTGACCTGCGAGCGAGGAAACGCAACGGGCGGACGATCGCATGGACGGCGCGCTTCGCGGCGCCCGAGGTCGGGCACCTCTATCTGCAGACGTTCGTCACCTGGGACGACCGGGAGGGTTGTGGCGGCAATCAAGGTGGCTGGTGGGCCCATCACCTCGAAGTAGCGCCGAACTAACCACGCAGGAAGCTCCTCATCGCCGAGGTGTGAAGAACTGCATCGGCGCCGCACACGCGTCCGTGAGCTCCAGTTCCCCGCGCAGGCGTCTCGCCATCTGCCGCAGGCCGCCGGCCTCGCCGACGCCCATCACCAACTCGCCCTCACCAACAAGGCACCCCTACTCGACGAGCGCTTCCTCGCGCACGCCGTAGGGATAGAAGTACTCGAGGAAAGGTTCGGGATCGCCGTCCCACTCGTAGGCGCGGACCTGGTCGAGGTTCCGCCTTCCGGACAGCGCGCGGAACAACTCGAAGCGCGAGCCGCGCACGGTAGCGACCCGCTCCCCGTCGCCCGCGGTGACCTCTTTGTGCTCGGTCACGAATTTCACGGCGGGCCCTCCGCCACCCTTGATCCTGAGGTCGACGCCGGTCGTGTAGACCGAGAACCCGATGCCGATCGGAGCCTCGTCGCGATCCTTCACGAGGCCCAGCGCGCCGTAGATGTCTTGCTGATGGATGGCGAGGTCTGTGATCAGGACGTATCCCGCAAAGGGCAGGACCCCTTCGGGAAACGGTACGTCGCCGCGGATCATCGGCGTGATCGTCGCGCTTGCGTTCTCCCATTCATCCAGCACGTCTTGCAGAGGACGTCCCCGCCGCTCGCTGACGTGCCGGGCCGTCCACTCGTTCAGAGTGGTTACGCCCTCCGGCGAACCGATCGCGGAGAAGAACTCGCGCGGGAAGTCGCCCGATACCGTGCACGTCAGCACGCCGCTGAGGTGCGCCACCACGTCGAAGATCGACCATTCGGGCGTTGCGGGGACCGGCCGGGTTAGATCTTCCTCCGGCAGGCTGGAGACGAAGTTCGCCAGCTCTTTGCGTGTGGTCTCGTAGAGATCAGCGAGTTCCGCCATGAGGCACACAGACTAACGCGGTTCGGGCGTCGTCTCCGCGCGCGTCGCTCGCACCCTAACGGCGCGAGCAACTGCGACTCGATGGAGCCCGCGCTGTCCGAGCGAACGCGATAAACCGAAACCATGCAGACAAAGGACCAAAGGGTCGCGACGAGCGTGGACCCAGCGACTACCGGAGTGCAAGCGGGTGCGTTCGGTTTCTTGTGCGCGCTCGCCGTCGGTGCCCTGCTGGTGGTGGGGGCAAAACTCCAGGTGTCGGACCTCGGAGCGGGGGCGTCGCCGTTGTCGATCTTCGAAACGATCGTCCTCGCAGGGTTGGGGTCCCTGGGGGCTCCGGTGCAACTGGGTGGGGCGGACGTCATGGTCCTGCCACTCGGCGCGATCGCCTTTGTCGTGTGTGGAATCGCGTCGGCGGCTCGTCGGGCCTCGCTCGACGTCTCTCGCGGGGAAACAGAGCCGAGGCTTGCGAGTCATCTGCGCGTCGTGGCGGCGACCGCGGCAACGCTCGCCATTACGTGCGCGCTTGCCGCGTGGCTCTTTCGCATCGGCGACGTGGGCGTCGATCCATTCGGCGCAGCTGTCGCAGGCTCTCTCTGGGGAGCCGTCGGCGCGCTACTTGCGATGGTCCCGCCTCCCGGTTGGGCTTTTCGCGGGTTCGTTCTCGGACGAGCGGAGGAATCGGGACGCCCGGCGTGGCTGGTTGCGGGAGCACGCGCCGCTCTGTGGGTCGTGCTCTGCTCGCTCGTTGCACTCGCCGTCCTTGCGTTCGCTCGCTTCCTGTTCCGCACGTCATCGCCTCTTGCAGCCGTGGGGTGGCTGATCCACGGCATCGCGTTCGCTCCAAACCTCGCGGCCGCCGGCGCGGCGGTTGCGCTCGGCGGTTCGGTAGAGGCCGGTTTCGGTGCGATCGCGGCCACGACCGCCGCACCGGAGTACTCGTTGTTCGATTGGGCGGGGGGGCCGACTCCCGCCTTCGCCTGGTTGCTTCCGCTCCTCCCACTTGCATGTGTCGTTGCCGCCGGGATTCGGCTGAGCACGATTCAGGCCGGGAGAACCAAGGTGGTGCCGATACTCGCGCGGCTCGCCGGTGCGTCCTTCGTGTTCGCCACGACCCTTTCTCTGCTTGCACTTGCTGGGGAGGCGCGCGCTGGTGTGGTCGAGAACGAGGGCTTCGCGCTTCTCGCCGCCGATCCGATCGAAGTTTTCGTCCTGGCGCTAGGGTGGGCCGCCGTCGGGCTCCCGCTCGGATGGGGCCTCGGGCTGATCGTCCGCCGCCGCAGCAAAAAGCGCGAAACGAGGTAAGCGTGTCACTCGAGATCTTCTTGCACCGCGAGGTCGGCCCTCTCGCGTGCAACTGCTATGTCGTTGGCGATCCCAAGACCAAAGAGGCGATCGTCATCGACCCCGGCGGCGATGCGAGCGACCTCGCGGACGCGCTAGTCGAGCGGGCATTGACCGTGCGCGCGATCGTCGCGACGCACGCTCACTTCGATCACCTGATCGCGGCCGAGCACCTACGCGAGCTCACCGGCGCGCCTTTCCTGCTCCATGACCACGACCGACCGCTGCTCGACTGGTACCAGGAGTCGGGCCGGATGTTCCTCGGGGTCGAGCTTCCGCCGCCTCCCGAGATCGACACTGCAGCCGAGGAGGGCAACCGTCTCAGCGCGGGATCGGTCGAGTTGCGGATCGTCCACACGCCCGGTCACTCGCCGGGCTCGATAAGCCTGTTCGGCGATGATGTCGTCTTCTCGGGCGACACCCTGTTCGCGCAAGGGGTCGGGCGCGTCGACCTTCCGGGTGGCGACGGGCGCGCTCTCGTCGGTGCGATCAAAGAGAAGATCTTCACCCTGCCCGACGACACGCCGGTTTATCCGGGCCACGGGCCGGCTACGACCGTCCTGCGCGAGAAGCGCCTCAATCCGTTCGTGGGAGAGGGCGCCGACCTGTGGACGCCGTGACCTGGGTTTAGCTGATGTACGGGGCGACGCCCGGAAGGGGAACGCCGGGGTAACGCTCGACCTCACGCTCGAAGGTGATGCGGAGGTGATCCTCTCGCTGACCCATGCGGCGGTCGGTCTCGCGAAAGCCCATCTTCTGGAGACGACGGACCTCGCCCGCGTAGGCCTTGCGCAGCTTTCCGCCGGGAGCGGTCAGGTACGCGTCGACGGTGAGCTTCTGGATGACCTTCTTTTGCTTGCCTTCTGCCATGGCGTCACTCTAGCAAGCGGGTTTCGCCCCGACGAAAGCCGCGGGTCGTCGCGCTTCTACAGCCACTTCTTCCTGCGGAAGTACGCCCAGAGGCCAACGCTTAGGACCACTATCAACGCGATCGCAAACCAGAACCCGAAAAGGGTCTGATCCCTCGGCACCAGCCTGAAGTTCATACCGTAGATGCCCGCTATGAGAGTCCCGACCGCAAAGATCGCGGCCCACGCGCTGAGCCTGCGGCTGTTTTCGTTCAAGAGCTGGGCCTGTTCGGCGCGCGTCAGGTCGATGACGGCCTGAGCGAGATCGTCGATGTTCCTCACCTGGGCGATGATGCGCAGGAGGTGATCGTGAACGTCACGGAACCGCATCGCGGTTTCCTCCGTGAACGGGCGCCGGTGCGAATCGGGGTCGAGCGCCCAGTCGAGTAGTCGCTCGGCCGGAAGGACGTAGCGTCTCAAGCGCGCGACCTGTTGTTTGATTGCGTAGAGCTGACGCTGGAGAGGTGCGTTCGGATGTTCGAGCGCGATGTCCTCGAGATCCTCCATGTCGTCCTCTAGCTCGTCGCTGATCAGTTGGTAGTCGTCGACTACGACATCTACCAATATGTGCAACAAGCCCGCCGGCCCACGCTCGATCTCTTCTTGGTCGGTCCATCGCTTCTTCGCCTCGTCGAGAAGCCTCGACGCCCCGGCGTGGATGACGAGAACGAAGGTGTCTCCGACGAAAGCAGCGATCTGCGTTGCTTCGAGCTGCTCGTCGATCTCGTCGAGTTGATGCATGACTACGAAGATCTGGCCGCCGTACAGTTCGAGCTTGGGACGCTGACGCGGGTGAACCGCGTCTTCCACCGCAAGCGGAGGCAGGCTGAACTCGTCGGCGATGAGGGCGATGTCCTCGGCGGCCAGGCTCGCCACGTCCGTCTCGGCCCAAATGAGGTTGCCCGATTGCTTGCGCAGCTCGGAGAGGGTCGTGACGTCCTTTACCTCAATCCAGCCATCTTCTTTTGAGTGACAGGTTGCGCGCAGCATCCCGCGAGGATGGCATAAGGCGACTTCCCGCGGCATCTTGCGGCGAGCCCTGCCGAGGGCGTCGGCCAGACTGGCGTCGGAGGGAGAACGACCGGCCGGGTAATTGGACGATCCGGCAGATGGACGCGGCACTTCGATTTACTAACCTTGCGCCTTGGGCGATATGTAGCCGAACGCGGTTGAGACCAGGAGGATCCATGGCCATCTCGAGCCAGGACATAGACGTTCGAGCGAAGGAAGTTCTCGACAAAGAGGTCGAGGCCTACGAGGCGCGGACGCCTCAATCGAAGGCTCTATACGAAAGGGCAGAGGCGTCGATGCCGTTCGGCGTAGCATCGTCGTTTCAGGCCGGCGATCCCTATCCAATCTACCTCGAACGGGGACAGGGCAGCCGCGTGTGGGACGTCGACGGCAACTCCTACATCGACTACCACAACGGTTTTGGGTCGATGGTGGTCGGCCACGCGCATCCGAAGGTGCGCGCCGCGATCGAGAACGCCGCCGCGGGTGGGACTCACTTTGCGGCCACCACCAAGGAGGGCATCCTTCTCGCCGAGGAGATCAAGCGTCGCTTCGGTCTCGACAAGGTCCGCTTCACGAACTCCGGCACCGAGGCGACGATGGACGCGGTGCGGCTGGCGCGGGCGGTCTCGGGCAAGGAGGTCTTGCTCAAGATCGAGGGTTCGTACCACGGCCACCACGATTCGGTCATGTATTCCGTCGTACCGACGATGGACTCCAGCGGGCCGCGCGAGCGGCCGTGGACGGTTCCGTTCTCCCGCGGCATCCCATCCGACACCGCAGAGACCACGATGATCGTCCCATTCAACGACGTCGAGGCCCTCGAGAAGATGTTCGTCGATCACGGCGAAGTCATCGGCACGATGATCATGGAGCCGATCATGATGAATATCGGCATCGTCATGCCCAAGGACGGTTATCTCGAGAAGGTCCGCGAGCTGTGCACCAAGTACAGCGTGATCCTCATCTTCGACGAGGTGAAGTCGGGCGTGACGATCGCGCCCGGTGGCGCAACCGAGTATTTCGGCGTCCAGCCGGATCTGGTGTGTCTCGCTAAGTCGATCGGTGGGGGAGCGCCCATCGGAGCGTTCGGGGGCCGGGGCGACATCATGGACGAGATCAAGAACGGCGTCGCCGCTCTGGGGACGTTCAACGGCAACCCGCTGTCGATGAAGGCCGGGCTTGCGACGCTCACCGAGGTCTTGACCGACGATGCTTACGCGCACCTTCGCAACCTTGGTACGAGGCTCGCACAGGGTTTCCAGAAGGTGCTCGACGAGCACGGGATCGCGGCCGTCACAACGGACCTCGGGTCGAAGGGCTCGATCACGTTTCGAGACCGGCCGCTCGAGCGCTACCGCGATTTCCAGGAAGTCGACGACTCGATCTTCGACGCCTACTGGTACTGGGTGATCAACCGCGGCATCTATCAGACGCCCGGCAAAGAAGAGCAGTGGACCATCTCGGTGCAGCACACGGAGGAGGACATCGACCGGACGATCGAGGTCCTAGCCGACTACTGCGCGGCGGTCACGAAGGCGTAGTTCTCTCGTTCGGACGGCCGTAGTCTGTCTCCAGGTCGCTGCCGGGTTGGGGGATCGGTTCCAGACCTGAGTGGTGCAC
>JALZCA010000210.1 GCA_030863285.1 Actinomycetota bacterium
CCCTCAGTTACGTTCAACTCCGAGATCGTCCCGTCCACCGTCGCCTCTACGGGGATCTCCATCTTCATGGACTCGAGGATGCAGATGGTGTCACCCTCGGACACCGCGTCTCCCTCGCTCGCGACGACCTTCCAGACGTTGGCGACCATCTC
Source organism: Actinomycetota bacterium (assembly GCA_030863285.1). The sequence goes on from JALZCA010000210.1 coordinate 153, forward strand.
CGCAAGCACTTCCTCGCTCACGCGGAGACTCCTCTCTCTTCGCGTGTCGGCGCCTCGAAAGCCGAGCGATCGGGAGGGACCGGCAACGACAACAACCGCCGAGCTTCATCGGGTTCGGCTACGGTTCTTCCGGACAACTCGACGAGGCGAGCCGCGGCCGCGACCAGGTCCCCGTTCGACGAAGCCATCTCACCCGTTGGCGTGTAGAAGTTGTCCTCGAGCCCCACACGCACGTTTCCGCCAAGCGAGGCGGCCGAGGCGACCAGCTGCCATTGCTGTCGACTGATCGCGATGACCTCCCAGGTGCTGTGCTCCGGAAGCAACGTCGTCATGTGCGCGAGCGTCTCGGGCCGAGGAGGCGCCCCGCCGAGCACGCCCATGATCAAAGAGAACTGGATCGGCGGCTTGATCAATCCCATGTCGATCAACGGATAGACGTTGCCGATGTGCCCGGTGTCGAAGCACTCGCATTCCGGTTTGACTCCAACGGAGTTCATCCGCTCGAGCAGGAAGATGATGTCCTTGAACGGGTTCTCGAACACGAAGTCAAAGACGAGTGACTTGCGCTTGGTCGAGTACTTCGCGTAGTTCATCGAGCCCATGTTGAGAGCGCCGAGCTCGGGTTTCAGCGTGGTGATCTGGTGGACGCGCTCCTCCATCGAAATGCCGACGGCGCCGGTCGAGAAGTTGATGATCATCTCCGGCACCTCGACGAGGATGGCCTGCGAGATCGCCCGGTACTCCTCGACGCGGAAGCTCGGTCGTCCGTCGGGATAGCGCGCGTGGATGTGAAGAACCGAGGCCCCGGCGTCCGCGGCCCGGCGCGCCTCTGCGGCGTAATCCTCGGGCGTATATGGGATCGCCGGACATTGATCCCGGTTGGCGGCGACGCCGCTCATTGCACAGGTGATAACGCAGGCATCCACGGCGCCCAAACCTAAGCGAACTGCCCGGCGGTCGCTATCCTGCCGACGTGGCCACCCGAGTACTCGATCACCCCGTAGCGCGTCACCTCCTGACCGAGCTGCGGTCGGTCGACACGCGGCCAGCCGCTTTTCGGCCGCTCGCAAGCAAGCTTGCGATCCTGTTGATGGTCGAGGCGACGCGCGATGTGCCCGAGGAGCCGCGCAAGGTCACGACTCCGCTCGAGGAGTTCGAGGGCCGGACGCTTGGTGCGCCGATCGTCCTCGTCCCGATCCTGCGAGCGGGCCTCGGCCTTCTCGAGCCGCTCGTCGATCTCTTCCCGCAGGCGCGAGTGGGCTATATCGGGTTGGAGCGCGACGAAGCGACGTTCAAGCCGTCTGCCTATTACTCGAAACTCCCCCGCGTCGACGACGCGTGTGTCTTCGTTCTCGATCCGATGCTTGCCACGGGAGGGTCGGCCGCCGCGGCGATCAAAACGGTGCGAGAAGCGGGCGCGCCCTGGATCCGCATGGTCTCGGTCGTCGCGGCCCCCGAGGGAGTGAAGGTCGTCGAGGACGCGCACCCAGACGTCGACATCGTCACCGCGGCCATCGATCGTGAGCTGAACGAGAATGCTTACATCCTGCCGGGCCTCGGCGACTTCGGCGACCGCCTCTACGGCACCGAGGGTTAGACCGGCAAGACGCCGTGTTTGCGCCACGGGCGTTCGATTTTCTTGTTCGCCGAGTTCTCCAGAGCTCGTGAGATCACTTCGCGCGTGTCCGCCGGGTCGATGACGTCGTCGATGAACGACCAACCGGCCGCGATGTAGGGAGAGATCTGCTCCCGGATCATCTGCACGAAGTTGTTGCGCGCCTCGGCCTGTTGGTCCTCGGGCAGAGCCTCGATCTGCTTTCTGAAGATGATGTTGACCGCGCCCTCGGGTCCCATCACCGATATCTCCGCAGTCGGCCACGCAACGATCGCGTCGGGCTCGTATGCGCGCCCGTTCATCACGTAATACCCCGCGCCGTAGCCCTTGCGCAGCACGACCGTCACCTTCGGGACGGTTGCCTCTGCAACCGCGAACAACATCTTGGCTCCGTGGCGGATGATCCCCTGCTTCTCCACCGCGCTCCCCACGAGGAAGCCGGGGCAGTCCATGAGGAACACAAGCGGTATTCCGTACGCGTCGCACAGCCACACGAAGCGAGCAGCCTTGTCGGCGCCGTTCACATCGAGCGCGCCGCCGAGAAACTTGGGTTGGTTCGCAACGATGCCGACCGGGCGACCGCCGAAACGCGCGAAACCGGTCACGACGTTGCGCGCCCAGTCGGGCTTCATAGGAAAGAAGTCGCCGTCGTCGACGATCGCGCGGATGACCTTGTGGATGTCGTAGGCCTGGCGGGGGTTCGCCGGCACGATGTCGTGGAGCTCGTCTGACTTCCGCTTGATCGAGTCCTCGCTCGGAGCAATCGGCGGTCGTTCGAGGTTCGACGACGGAAAGTACGACAGGTACTTCCGGACTGCGTCGATACAGGCGCGGTCGTCGGGGACCTCGAGGTCGGCCACGCCGGAGATCTTGCAATGGATCTTCGAGCCGCCCATGTCCTCCGCGCTGATGTCCTCGCCGACCGCCGCCTTGACCAGGTGCGGTCCCGCCAGGGCCATGTTCGCGTTGCCCTTGACCATCGGGACGAAGTCGGCGAGCCCCGGGATGTAAGCGGTCCCGGCG
>JALZCA010000225.1 GCA_030863285.1 Actinomycetota bacterium
GACGACACGCCCCCCTCCGGCGACCGCGACTCGCCCCCGGCGGGAGGGGACGACGGTCCCGACCCTGACGACGCTGGCGGCGGGAACCGGCCTCCGCCGCCCCCCGACGACGACACCTCGCGACCACGTCCCGACGATGATGGTGACGATGACGGCGATTCGCCGTCTTCGGGGGGCGAGGATGGTGACGATGACGACACAGACGACACAGACGGTGACGACGACACAGACGCTGACGACTGAAGGCGAAAGCGCGCCGCTTGACCAAGAACGTCCGAAGCAGGGTCGCTTCACCGGCATCCGCATCCGACTCCTCGCCTCGTTCGTCTTGTTACTGGCGCTGGCGACGGCCGGCTCGGTGGTCGTCGTTCGAACGATCCTGTTAAACCGAATAGCGGACCGTATCGATTCCGATCTCGTTCAGGAGGCGGGCGAGCTACAGAATCTCGCCCAGGGAAATGATCCTGAGACCGGACGTCCCTTCGACGGACGCGTCCGCCGCATCTTCAGAATTTTCTTTCAGCGCAATATCCCCATCCGCTATGAGGCGCAACTCAGTTTTGTCGACGGGGAGGCCTTCTTGCGAAGCCGACGCGTTGTGCCCTATCGGCTCGACAAGGATCCGGATCTCGTAGAGCGGTGGGGTGATCTCACGACGTCGGACCGCGGCACCGTCGACACTCCCGCAGGGCCCGTGGAGTACCTCGCCGTCCCCCTCGAGCACGAGGGCGTCACCCGGGGAGTGTTCGTGGTTGCGATGTTCTCCGACCTGGCCAGCGAGGAGATCGAACCGGCCGTTGCTGGGGCCGCGGGGGTCGGCGTCGTGGTCCTCGTGATCGGATCGCTTCTCGCCTGGCGCACGGCGAACCGGATTCTGGCTCCGGTCGAAAGGGTTACCGCCACGGCGCGGGGGATCTCCGAATCCGACTTACGACGCCGAATCGAGGTTTCTGGAAACGACGAGATAGCGCACCTCGGCCGGACCTTCAACGAGATGCTCGACCGCCTCGAGCAGGCGTTCAACACACAGCGCCGGTTCGTCGACGACGCTGGCCACGAGCTCCGCACGCCGATCACCATCATCCAGGGTCAGCTCGAAACGGTCGGCGATGACCCAGAGGACCGTCGTCGAACGATGACGATCGTGATGGACGAGCTCGACCGCATGAGCCGGTTCGTGAACGATCTGCTGCTCCTTGCGCGCGCGGAGCGGCCGGATTTCCTAAATCTCGAAACGGTGGACGTGGCCGAGTTGACCCAGGACCTCTACACGAAGAGTCGCTCCTTGGGGGCGCGTGACTGGGTTCTCGACGAAGTCGGCCACGGAAAGATCGTCGCCGACGCGCAGCGTTTGACGCAGGCGATGATGCAGCTCGCCGAGAACGCTTCGCGACACACCAAGGAGGGTGAGGTCATACACATCGGGTCGCGCGTTAGCGACGGGTGGGCGTCCTTATGGGTTGCCGACACCGGTCCGGGCATACCCCTGCAGGAACAAGACGAGATCTTCGATCGATTCAGAAGAGGCCGCTCTCGCCGTCGCAGCTCGGAGGGCGCAGGTCTCGGCCTCTCGATCGTAAAAGCGATCGCAGAGGCTCATCGCGGCGCGGTTGCGGTTAGCAGCGCGCCCGGACAGGGCGCGACCTTCACCGTGAAGGTACCGGTAGATCAACCCGAGATGCTCGCGGAGCCGGCGACATGACCCGCATCCTCGTAGTCGAAGATGAAGAACGGATCTCTTCGTTTCTCGCAAAAGGCTTGGAGGCGAACGGCTTTACGACTTCGGTTGCCGATTCGGGAGAGGTCGCGATCGCGCTCTCGCGCACGAACGAGTTCGACCTCATGGTCCTCGACATTGGGCTTCCCGACATGGACGGGTTCGAGGTCCTGCGCAGATTGCGCGAGCGTGACAAGAAAATGCCCGTGATCATCGTCACGGCGCGTGATTCTGTCGCCGACACGGTGTATGGCCTGGAGGGCGGCGCGGACGATTACGTCACGAAGCCGTTCCGCTTCGAGGAGCTTCTCGCGCGCGTGAGGGCCCGCCTGCGCAACGAACGCGCCGCGGAGGCCACGAGGCTAACGGCCGGAGACGCCACACTCGACCTGCGGTCCCGGACGATTGCTCTCGGCGACAACTCGTTCGAGCTGAGCGCGCGCGAGTTCGCACTTGCCGAGCTCTTCTTTCGCCATCCCGGACAAGTCCTCACACGGGAGCAGATATTGAGCAACGTGTGGGGCTACGACTACGACCCCGGATCGAACGTGGTCGACGTGTACGTCGGCTATCTGCGCAAGAAACTGGGCAACCAGGTCATCCAGACGGTAAGGGGAATGGGTTACCGCCTCGTCGCACCGAGCGGTTAGCCCCGAGCACCCGGGTCAGGAGATCGCGTCCTAGACGTGCAGCCTGTAGAAGCGCCAGAAGCCAAAGTCGTCGATCGGCAAGACCGCTACGTCGCGGAAACCGGCTTGGCGAGCGTACCTACGCAGCGTTGCGGGGCGCATGACCGTGCCGGTTCCTACCGAATGATCGTGTGAAAGGCCGTCGGCCAGGCACAACAGGATGCTGAACCCGTACATGAGCTTCTCGGTGTCGTCACCGGGAGCCGTGAAGCTCTCGGCGACCGCCTCGTCCATGACCACCATCACGCCATCCGGCTTCAGCGCGCGCCGGGCTGCGGTCAGGACCTCCACCGGATGTGCCATGTCGTGGATGCACTCGAAGGCGAAGATTGCGTCGAAGGACTCGTCGTCGATCGCGGCGGCGTCGGCCGGACTGAACTGGACGCGATCATCGACGCCGGCGACGACGGCGTTTCTCGTGGCCGCGTCCACCGACGGTCTATCGAGGTCGAACCCGTGGACCGTCGCCTGCGGGTAGGCCTTCGCCAGCGCGATGCTCGACCATCCGAAACCGAAACCGATGTCGGCTAGGCGCGCACCGGGGCGCTGCAAGACCTCGTGCACTTCGGGGACTCGAGCGAGCGCTGCCGGCAGCGCTTTCTCGTACCAGGGTCGGTTCATGTCGGCCTGTGACTCGCGTGCGTCCTCGCCGAACTCCGCCCAGTTGACTCCGCCGCCGTCCCGGAACGCGTCGGCGAGCTTTGGGAGCTGGATCGCGGAGGCAGATAGCATCCTGGCCAGGGGCGCCAGGTAGTTGAGGTTGTGGGGATCGGTTAGGACCTCGGCGGCGGCCGGCGATAGTGAGAAGCGGCGCGCGACACCCTCCTCGACTTCGAGGAGGCCGTAGACAGCCTGTTGCTCGAGCCATTCCCGTGCATATCGCTCGTTTCCACCCGCGCGGGCGATCAACTCCTTCGGCGTGGCAGGCTCGCCATCCGCCAGAGCGCGGTACCACCCAAGACGGCCGCCCAGATAGATCGACATCACCTCGATCGTCCCGAGCGCGGCCTGCAACAACTGGTCCGCGTAATCCCCGGCCGTCCTGGTAGCGATCTGTTCGGTCGAAACCGACATTTGCCTCTCCTCTTCCTC